>CAKOMI010000005.1 GCA_934096605.1 uncultured Bacilli bacterium | reverse complement strand
CTAACTGTAACAGTGGTTCTTCTAAATCCATCGAATATGTGATCATTTATTATATTGGCACATTTCTTTATATCATCCGGTGTTAGTCTTTCTATGTCACTATTAATTAAATTAGTAAATGCCTCCATATTATTAAGAATATCCATATATTTTTCGGATATAGTACCAGGAGGACTTTCCATTTCCATATTACCAATTGCCATTCTCGTTGCCAATATTGACATGTACTTATCATAAAATTCATCACGATTTAAAAATTCTGCAAACATTTACGTCACCTCTTTTAGAGGCTATTATACATTTTATTAACTAAAAGTGCAATATTTTTTTCTTGACAGGGGTAGGGGGTAGACCCTATAATGTTAACGGTGATATATATGCAGGAAAATTGTACTAACTGTATTAGAAAAAAACACAGGACGCCTGAAGAAAAGAAAGATTTAGATAGACGTCTTAAAATAATAGCGGGCCAAATAAATGGCATTAGTAAAATGATTGAAAGTGATAGATATTGTGATGATGTTCTTTTGCAAGTTGCATCTACCATTAATGCTTTAAAAAGTTTAAGTAATGAAATACTAAAAAGTCATATGAAAACATGTATGGTTGAAGATATTGAAAAAGGTAATATAGCAGTTGTTGATGATATACTAAATCTTTTTGGTAAGTTAAAATGAAAAAAATATATTTAAAAGTAGAAGGCATGCATTGTAGCCATTGTTATAGTAAAATTACTAATCTTTTAAATTCATTTAAAAATATTAAAAATGTTTCTTTAAACAAAAATATCTTTACTATCACATATGAAAATAATATAGATAAAGAAGCGATTATCTCGAAAATTAATGACATAGGCTATATAACTAATCAAAATTTATTTAGTGAAGACTTATCTTCTTTAAAGAATAGTAAAAATTTACAAGAATTTCTAATCGTAACTTTAATTATTTGTTTATTCCTTTTTTCTCTTAATAAAATATTAGGTGTTAATATCTTTAATTTAATACCTTCTATTGATGATTCTGTTACTTATGGCATGCTGTTTATCTTAGGCTTACTTACTAGTATTCATTGTGTTAGTATGTGTGGCGGGTTTAACTTACTAGCTAGCATTAATACTAAACGAAAAGGTGACTTTAAAAGACCCGTTCTTTATAATTTAGGACGCATCGTTTCTTATACATTACTTGGTGGAGTAGTTGGTTTACTAGGAAGAGTCTTAAATATAAATACGAAAATATCTTCAGTAATAATCATTATAGCAAGTATTATTATGATTCTTATGGCATTTAACATGTTAGGCCTTATAAGTTTTAAAAATCATTACCTAAACGTAAAAATCAAGCGACTTAATAATCCCTTTTTAATTGGCCTTTTAAATGCTTTTATGCCATGTGGGCCCTTACAAAGTCTAGAGTTATATGCTCTTACAACCGGTTCATTTATTAAAGGTGCTTTATCTATGTTTATGTTTTGTCTAGGAACAATTCCTCTTATGTTAACAATGGGCTTAGTTCTTAATTTAGTAAAAGGTAAAACTAAAATTATTTTAAATAAAATAGCCGTAAGCCTTATGTTTGTCCTAGCCGTTATCATGTTAAATAGAGGTCTAACAGGCCTTGGTATTAGCCTGCCTAAAAAAGATTATACCAATTTTCTTGTAGCCACCGCCACTGGCGAATATCAAGTAATAGACTTTAACTTAACTTATGATAACTATGCTGACATTATTGTCAAAAAAGATATGCCTGTTAAAATGATTATTCATGTTGATGAAAATTATTTAACTGGCTGTAATAATGAAATCGTAATTAGTGAATTTAACGTTAAAAATAAGTTGACTGTTGGTGATAACATTATTTGTTTTACACCCGACAAAGAAGGGTCGTATACTATTACTTGTTGGATGAATATGTTAAAAAATACTATATTAGTAACAAGTGATGAAACGTATTTTAAAGGAGGTTCATAATGAAAAAAGTTATTCTAAGTATTGAAGGCATGAGTTGTAGTGCTTGTCAAAATAGTTTAGAAAAATATTTAAAAAAACAACCACACATAATCGATGCAAGTGTAAATTTAGTCTTAAAACAAGCCCTTATAACTTATGAAGATGCCTTATCTATTAATGATTTAAATCAGATGGTTCATGATGCTGGTTTCAAAAGTCTTGGCATTTATGATGCTAAAAAAGAAAATAAAACTAAGAAAAATCCATTATCTTTAATAGTTTTTGGTATTTTAGCCGTCCTTGTTTTATACATATCAATGGGACATATGGTCCATTTACCAGTCATTCCTTTTCTAAATATGATGACCCATCCCTTAAATTATGCCTTATGTTTATGTGTATTAGCCATTATTTACCTGTTTTATGGTTTTGATATCTTAAAAAATGGCTTTAAAAATATAATATTAGGTCATCCTAATATGGACACATTAGTTACCGTAGGCGTTTTATCTAGTTTCTTTTACAGTGTGTATTCAACTATTATGATTATCAAAGGTCACACTGAATTTGTTGAAAGTCTTTATTATGAATCAGCAAGTTTAGTTCTATACTTTGTTAAACTTGGCCGTTATATCGACGACTTTAGCAAAGAAAAAACCAAAGATGCCATCAAGGATCTAGTAAAAATTACACCCGAGAAAGCCTTAGTAAAAGAAGGCAATGAAGAAAAAGAAATAACAATTGACATGGTCCATGTTGGGGACATACTAATTTGTAAACCTGGCATGAAAATCGCGGTTGATGGAGTCATAGTAAAAGGCTCTTCCCATATAAATGAAGCGTTTATCACTGGCGAATCAGTACCAGAAAAAAAAGGCGTTGGGGATGATGTTTTAGCTGGTAGTTTAAATGTCGATGGCTATATTGAATATAAAGCCTTAAAAATAGGTAAAGATTCGACTATTTCAGAAATTGTTAAACTAGTAGTAGAATCTACTAACACTAAAGCACCAATTGCAAGACTTGCCGACCAAGTAAGTGGTGTTTTTGTCCCTGCTATTATTGTAGTTGCCATTTTAACATTTCTAGGTTACTTACTATTAGGCTTGCCATTTAATGCAGCAATCACGCATTTTGTAACAGTTTTAGTTGTCGCTTGTCCTTGTGCTCTTGGGCTTGCAACACCCCTTGCCATAGTTGTAAGTGAAGGCTTATGTGCTAAAAATGGTATATTGGTTAAATCAAGTACTATTTTAGAAAATGCCCATAAAATAGATACCTTTGTTTTTGATAAAACCGGAACGCTTACTTATGGTGATTTAAAAATATTTAAAATGTTTAATTATACTAAAAATACTAATGAAGAAATTCTATCTAATATTGCCTTAATTGAAAAAAATTCTACCCATCCTATCGCTAAAGTATTTAAAGAGTATGAACCTAAAAGTAGTGTAGTTGCTACTAACTATGTCGAACTACCTGGTTTAGGAGTTAAAGGACTATTAAATGATTCTCTATATCTAATTGGTAATGCCAAAATGTTAAAAAAATTTAATATTCCTAATCATTATAAAGAAGATGAAATCATCTTAACTAAAGACGGGGCTAGCATTATCTATGTAGTAAAAGATAGCCAAGTAATTGCTTTACTAGGTGTTAAAGATATTATTAGGAGTGAAAGCCCTTATGTTATAGATACATTAAAAAAGATGGGTAAAGAAGTTATTATGTTAACAGGTGATAATGAGGCTACTGCCTCTGTTATTGCTTCATCCCTAAAAATTGATAAAGTGACTGCTAATGTCATGCCTAAAGATAAATCAAGTGTTATAAAAAAATTATTAAATGAAAATAAAAAAGTTATGATGGTAGGTGATGGTATAAACGACGCTCCAAGTCTTGCTCTTGCTACCATTGGCGTTAGTCTAAAAAGTGGTACTGACATTGCTAGTAATGAAGCATCTGTAATCCTTATGAATAACAACTTAGAATCTATTTTAAATCTATATACCATAAGTGAAAAAACAATTAAAAATATCAAACAAAACTTATTCTGGGCTTTCTTTTATAATATGTGTATGTTACCAGTAGCCATGGGTTTATTTACCAAGTTTGGTTTAAATATGAATCCAATGCTTGCTTCTATTGCCATGACTCTAAGTAGTCTAACCGTTATATTAAATGCTCTAAGACTTAAAAAAATAAAATTGAAAAGAGATGAATAATATGTTTAGTAAAAAAATTAAAACAATTGTCAAAATAGAAGGTATGCAATGTTTACATTGTGCTAATTCAGTAAAATCTTCATTATTAAGTATACCAAGTGTTAAAAAGGTAAGCGTTAATCTTTCTAATAAAGAAGCCACGATTATCAGTAAAGAAAGTTTAGATGAAAATGAATTAAAAGAATTAATCACTGCTTTAGACTATCAAGTGTTGACTATAAAAGAGGTTTAATGAAACGTTTTCTGGTTATAACTATTATAATTTTTAATGTTTTACTTTATACAGGCTGTACTAAAAATACTGAATATAAAACTGAATATGCTGATAATAACTATATAACTATCAATAAAAATAAAGATGATGAATTAGTGATTCCTAAAGAAAATATTACGAATATCGCAACGTTTATAAATTATGTTGTCGATGATACAACTATCCAACTAATTGCTGTAAGAGGCACTGATGGTGAGGTAAGAATTTCTTTTAATACTTGTAATGTTTGTAATCCTTCGCCTAATGCTTATTTTAAACAAGTAGGCGAGTACTTAGAATGTCAAAACTGTGGCAATCGTTTTCATATTGATGAGTTAGGAAGCGATAGTACAGGCTGTAATCCAATGACTGTTAAAGAAAAAAAAGAAACCGAGACCACAATAACTCTTAAAGAAGAATATGTCACAAGTTTAAAAAGTAAATTCCTACACTGGCAAGGACCAACTAAAAAAGATATGCAAGTAAATGCTTATAATTAATAATCAATATATTTTAATTAAAATAGTAAAAAAAGGGCAACATGATTGTCCTTTTTTATTGGTTTAAGATTGCAACTCTTCAATCTCTTTAATAGATAGTTTAGTTACTTTAGCAATTAAATTAATATCCATCTTTTCCTTTAACATAGCCTTAGCAATCTCTAATTTAGATTCTTTTGAACCTTGTTCAACGCCAATATCAATTCCTTCTTTGATGCCTTCTTTGTGAGCATCATCACGTGCTTCACTAATTTCAGATTCGACATATAATTCGTATTCATCATCATTTGATAATAATTGAACAAATTCTTGATCGGTATTTAATTCCATAAGTTTATTATAGTACATACTAGCTATCTCATCATTTTGGGCTAAATCATGTAAACTCTTTTGATCCATATCAAGCATAGCTAAGTGTTTGTACGCATCCTTTCCACCATCATTATAATAATTTTTAAGCAATTTGTCCATATTGACGTTGATGATCATTCTAGAATTAGAATATTTTTTGCCATCTTCATCACGATAAGTGAAATGTCTAATAATTGGTCCACCTAAGTCGGCAATAAAATTATAGTTAATTAAATAAATTTCGTTTATCTTTCTATATTTTTCGCCACGTTTAACCCTTTGAGATGAAAATGCTTCTAGAAACATTAAATTACGTTCTCTAATGACAGTGCTAAAAGAGGTATTAATTTCACATAAAATAAATTTGTTATTATCTATTTCAATTAAAACGTCTAACATTTTAACTCGTTCACTAACGGTTTTAACAGCTAGTTCAGTGATATGAAATTTAACAATATTAACTGACTTATTTAAAGTTTCTCTTAAAATACATTCAAGTAGTCTTTTATCTTTGTCATTTACAAAAACGGCTTTAAACACGCGGTCTCGCTTAGCAGTAAACCAATTATCTAACTTGGTATATTCTTTTATCATACATAACCTCCTTCCTAAGAGATACGTATCTCTACTTATATATATACACGGCGATTAGTCGATTTTCTTTTTTTTAACGTCAATTTCTTCAAAAAAATTTAAAAAACGTTATTCGATTACAAAAAAATAAAAAAAGAACTATTGAAATTTATTGCTATACCAGTTCCTTTTTTGCTAAGTTTTACAAAAAATTAAAATATTAAGTTCTTCTTCTAACTCTTTATTTTCCATATCTACTAACTCCTAAAATAATCCCAATACTAAGCATACTTATTAATAAACTAGAGCCACCATAACTAAAAAATGGTAAAGTAACACCAGTAACTGGGATAAGGCCTATAACAACACATAAATTAAGCGAAGCTTGAAATATTATGCCTACAGCAAGTCCAAAAACTAAAAACTTGCTAAATAAATCATTAGTGTTAAGAGCAATTTTCACCGAACGATAAAAAATAAATAAGAAGAATAACGTTACAATTAAAACCCCTAAAAAGCCAAACTCTTCGCTTATAATTGAAAAGATAAAATCAGTCTGCGGTTCTGGTAAATAAAAATGCTTTTGATGCGATTTCAAAAATCCTTGCCCTAAAAGCCCCCCAGGTCCTATTGCATATAAACTTTGAATTATTTGGAATCCACTTCCTAAAGGGTCCGTCCAAGGATTTAAAAAAGAAACAATTCGGGCCATTCGGTAGGGCGCTACGATTATAAGCACGACTATTCCCATAAGTCCCAATAAACCAATTTTAACAAAAAAAGATATTTTAACGCCACTTACAAAAATCAAAGATACTAAAGTAAGAACAATAACCATGCCAGTTCCAAAATCTGGCTCTAATAGTATAAGTAAGAAAAAAAGACCAATAATAAATAAGATAGGCATAACTCCTTTTTTAATATCTCTTAATTCCTTTTTATTATTACTTAAATATTTAGAAACAAATATAATAAGAGCAAGTTTACTAAATTCACTTGGCTGAATACCAAAACCACCTAAACCAAACCAGCTTCGTGATCCATTTCTAACTGTTCCAATACCCGGTATTAAAACTAAAATAAGTAATATAAATGTACCAAATAAAAATTTATTCGCGTGTTTCTTCCAAAAATTTGGAGGTAATTTACTAACCAGTAAACATAAAAAAATACTTATTAAAAAAAATATACTTTGACTTTTTACAAACTTAAACTCATCATGAAACTTATAATTTGCCCATATCGAACTAGCCGAATATATCATCACAATCCCAAATATTCCAATAATTATGACTGCTATAAATAAGTATATATCAAATGCTTTCTTTTTCATGTGATCACCTAATAAATTTTATGAATAAATATTTGTTTTTAGAAAAGGATGATTAAAACCTTGTCAAAAGCTTTATTTTCTGTTAACCTTTTAATAAAGGAAGGTAGAGATTATATGCATTATGATTATTTAATTGTTGGTTCAGGGTTATTTGGCAGTGTCGTAGCGCATGAACTAAAAAAGAAAGGGAAAAGTGTTCTCGTTTTAGAAAAGAGAAGTCATATTGGTGGTAATATTTATTGTGAAAACAAAGATGGCATTGAAATTCATAAATATGGAGCCCACATTTTTCATACGAGTGATAGAGAGGTTTGGGATTATGTTAATCAGTTTAGTGAATTTAATAACTATGTAAATAGTCCAGTTGCTAACTTTTCTGGTGAACTATATAATTTACCATTTAATATGAATACATTTACAAAACTTTGGGCTGATGTTATAACACCTAGTGATGCCCTAAAAAAAATAGAAAGTGAAAGAAAAGAAATGATGGGTGTTACACCTACTAATTTAGAAGAACAAGCTATAAGTTTAGTGGGAAGAACTATTTATGAGAAATTAATTAAAGGTTATACAGAAAAGCAATGGGGAAGAGAATGCAGGGAATTACCAGCTTTTATTATTAAACGTTTACCAGTACGTTTTACATTTGATAATAATTACTTTAATGATTTATATCAAGGTATTCCTACCAAAGGCTATAATAGTATTATAGAAAAATTGTTAAGTGGGGTAGAGGTTAAATTAGATACTGATTTTTTAAGTCATAAAAAAGAGTATTTAGATTGTGCTGATAAAATTATTTATACGGGTATGATTGATGAATACTATGATTATTCTTTAGGTACTTTAGAGTATAGGAGTCTTCGTTTTGAAACAGAAAAAAAAGAAATGGAAAACTATCAAGGTAACGCGGTTATAAATTATACAGATAGTAAGACTCCTTATACGCGTATTATTGAACATAAACATTTTTTAAAGACTAATAGTCCAGTTACTTATATAACGCGTGAGTATCCTAGTACTTGGCATAAAGGGGATATGGCTTATTATCCTATGAATGATGAAAAAAATAATAATTTATATGTTAAATATAAAGAGTTAGCTAGTAAAGAAGATAAAGTAATATTTGGGGGACGTCTTGGGGAATATAAATATTATGATATGGATAAGACTATTAGAAGTGCTTTAGATTTAGTAAAAACATTAGACTAGTGTAAATTAGTGTTTTTGGTTTTGCCTTTTATTAATTATGGTGTTACAATGGTATTAGTAAATTAATTGTATAGGTGATAAAATGGAAAGCAATGATCTAGTGATGGAAGATTTATCAAAAGTGTATATTATAAAAAGAAGATTATATTTTATAATTAAAAGATTATTTGACATATGTTGTAGTTTAGTGGGAATGCTTATATTAATTCCTTTAACTATAATTGTTAAAATAAGTTACCTTTGTACAGGTGATTTTGGCAGTATTTTTTATAGACAAGAAAGACTTGGTAAGAATGGACAAATCATACGTATTTTTAAATATAGAACAATGGTTCAAAATGCTGATGAGATTCTTGCATATTGGTTAGAAAATAATCCGGATAAAAGAGAAGAATATTTACGTGAAAGAAAAATTGACAATGATCCTAGAATCACTAAATTAGGTAAATTTTTACGGGTTGCGTCTATTGATGAGTTTCCACAGTTTATTAATGTCTTTATAGGTGATATGTCTTTGATAGGTCCTAGACCTGTAGTTCCAGATGAGGCTGAAAATTATAAAAAGAATAAAGATAAATTTTTAAGTGTTAGACCTGGCCTTACGGGCTATTGGGCTAGTAGTGGAAGAAATAATATTTCCTATGATGAAAGAATGAATATGGAATTATATTATGTGGACCATTGTAGTATTACATTTGATATTAAAATTATTTGGAAAACTATCATTGCAGTAATAAAGAAAGAAGGGGCAAAGTAACCCCTTTTTATCATGTCTAAGACCAACAAAATACTACTTTTAGTAGACATAAAGAACGTTATAGGGTATACTTTAGTTATATTAAGGAAGTGAAAGTGTGAAAGACGTTAATGTAATTGTAGCAACCCATAAAAAATACCTTATGCCAAGTGATAACGTATATTTGCCAGTTCATGTAGGGGGGGGACTTTGTGATACCGATTTTGGCTATCAAAAAGATTCAACTGGTGATAATATATCACAAAAAAATCCTTATTTTTGTGAATTAACAGGACTTTACTGGGCATGGAAGAATCTAGATTCTGATTATATTGGTTTAGTGCATTATAGAAGATATTTTACTTTACATAAACATACTCCTAAAGATTCAACTAAAAAATTTGCTTTGGTTTTATCTGGTAGTGAAATTAATGACTTACTAAAAAATACTGAGGTTATATTACCTAAAAAAAGAAAATATTATATTGAAAATTTATATAATCATTACAAACATACAATGTATGTTGAACCACTTGATGAAACAAGAAAGATTATAGAAGAAAGATATCCGGAATATCTAAAAGAGTTTGATAACTTGAAAAAGAGAACTAGTGCACATATGTTTAATATGTTTATTATGAAAAAAGAAATATTGAATGACTATTGTACTTGGCTATTTGATATTTTATTTGAATTAGAAAAAACTATTGATAGTGATAAATATGATAGCTTTCATAAAAGATTTTATGGTCGTATTAGTGAGTTATTACTTGATGTTTATATAATAACTAATAATATAACTTATAAAGAAGTTAAAGTTATGGATATGGAAAATATTAATTGGTTTAAAAAGGGAAAGAGTTTTTTAAAAGCAAAGTTTTTGGGTGAAAAGTATGGAAAAAGTTTCTAATAAAAAGGTTATAGCGGTAATTGTTACTTATAACAGAAAAAAACTATTAAAAGAAAGCATAGAAGCAATATTAAATCAAGATTATGATAATTGTATTACGTTAATAATAGACAATGCTAGTACGGATGGTACATACGATTATATAAAAGAATTTGTTGATGGGAATAAAATTATATATAAAAATACAGGTTCTAATTTAGGGGGAGCCGGTGGATTTAACTATGGAATGAAAGAAGCATATAAGTTAGGCTGTGATTTTATGTGGATAATGGATGATGATTGTATTGCCCATAAAGATACTCTTACAGAATTCCTAAAGGCTGATGAGAAATTAAATGGTAAATATGGATTTTTATCAAGTAAAGTTTTATGGGAAGATAATTCAATTTGTTTGATGAATAAACAAAAGAAAACTTTTTCAACGTGGTTAAAAGATTTTGACACTAATTATCAAGAAATTGCATTGGGTTCTTTTGTTTCATTTTTTGTGAAATCATCAACAGTAAAAAAATATGGATTACCAATTAAAGACTTTTTTATTTGGTCGGATGATTGGGAATATTCAAGAAGAATATCAAGAAACGAAAAGTGCTATTTTATTTCTTCTAGTATTGTAACTCATAAGTGTAAAGAAAATATTGGGGCTAGTATTGCTTCAGTTGATGAAGATAGACTTGATAGATTTAAATATCTTTATAGAAACGATTGCGTTTTATATAGAGGTGAAGGAATAAAAGGAAAAATTTTGTTAGAAATAAGACTACTATTACATAAGGCTAGAATATTAAAATCAGATAAAAAAGATAAAAAAATTAGAATTAAAATAATTAATGATGCTGTAAAAGAAGGGAAAAAATTCTATCCAGAAATAGAAAAGGTGTAAATTATATGAAATTTTCAATTATTATGCCATGTTACAATTCGAGCAAAACATTAATTGACTCTGTTGACAGTGTTTTAAACCAGTCCTATAAAAATGTCGAATTAATTGTAGTTGATGATGGTTCTACTGATAATTCACTTGAAATTTTAAATAATATTAAAGATGAAAGAGTAAAGTTGTTTAAGCAAGGAAATAAAGGCCCTGGATGTGCAAGAAATTTTGGGATTAATAAGTCAACTGGAGATTATATTTTGTTTTGCGATTCGGACGATTTATTAAAAAACGATATTATTGAAAAAATCAATAAAATAACTGATTTTCAAAAGTACGATGTTGTTTTATTTAAAACTCAAAAAATTTCAACTAATGGAAATGTTCTTGTTAATAATGATTTCGAATCTTTTGATTTATCAGATAACGATAAAATTGGATTCATGCAAGCAATATATAATAAATTTTCGAAATATAATGATTTTTTTGGATTTGATGGTGTCTGTGGAAAAGTTATAAAAAAATCTTTTTTGAAATCTAATAATATTTATTTTCCTGAAGGAATATTCAGATTTGAGGATGCAATTTTCTGTAAATTATTATTTGAAAAATCTAATAATATTAGATATGAAAATGCATTAGGATACTACTATATTCAAAATCCAAATTCAATATGTCATAAATATAAAGAAAATGCCGTTGATATATATGTTGACGCATTAGAGGCTCTTTATGATAGTAAGTATGATGAATATTTTTATATTAAGTGTCTAACTACTATAACTGAATGTGAAGTTTTATATTTTTATAATAGAAAATATAAAAAGAAATATCGAAATTATAAAAAAGAGTTTCTTAGTACTTTAAACATTGAAATTTTTAAAAATTCATTAACTAACGTAAATTTTAAAAAAATACCAATGCATTATAGAATTGAAACTATATTACTAAAACATAAGTTGATTTTTATATATATGTTAATGAAAAAAGGTTATTTATTATTAAAAAAATCAATATAAGTTGTTAATTGAGAGGAGGAAAATATGAAAAAAAACAAAATCAATTTTTTTGATTTCATAATTATTTTAATTATTTTATTCCAGGGGTCGAAGCATTTAAAAGTTTTTCCTTCACCTTTTTATAAGTATATTATTGTTACCTTATTCATTTTTCTTATAATTAAATATATCAAAGAGAATAGAAAAATTAAAAATTTGGTAAATAAAAAACTTTTGATTTTATTGTCATTTATATATTTGTATTCAATAATTGTGTCTTATAATAATAGACTTTTTGTTCCAATGGTTTTTTATATTATTGAAATATTCTCTTTTAAGTTATATATCGGCCTCTTTAACTCTAAGGAGGAATTGTTTAATAAATTACTAAAAATTATATTAATATCATCGATTTTAATTTCAACCATTGGTTTTGTTCAAATTATTGGCTACAAACTTTCTATAAATTTTTTGTATGATTTCCAATGGTTTGGTATTATTCCTAACTATTATGGATATTTAGCAGAAGGTAGGTTTTATTCTATTTATGATGAGCCAGCACATTTGTGTACAATATTAGGCTCAGGAATATTTGCAAGTTATTTATATAGTAGAAAATATAATGAAAAATATTTTATAGCTTTGATATTTATATTGCTTTTTACTTTTTTAACTGGTTCTGTAGTAACGTATTTATCTTTATTAATTTTTTTAGTATATATATTTTTTTATAACAAATGCACAAATAAGCCAAAAGTAAGAAAAATATCTATTAGTAAATTTATAGCTATATTTGTTAGTTTGGTATGTATTGTACTATTAGTTGCTTTTAAATCATCATTGATAATGAATGGATGCAATAAAATTCAAAATTTTTTCTCTAATAACTCTAATTCTGTATATGAGCAAAATGAAACGACTTTTGCTTTAAAGTCAAATTATTTAATTGCTAAAAATAAAATAGAAGATGGATATATATTTGGAACTGGCATTTTTACTCACGAATTTTATTATTATAAATATATTGATGTTATATATAAGTCTCATTACCAAAAATATTTAAATTATAGTGATGCTGCATCAATTTTTATAAGGCTATTGTCTGAATTTGGAATATTAGGTATATTTGCTTATATTCTTATGATTTTTTATGTTATTAAGTGTTATAAGAAGAAAGACTATATAAATATGTTTTACATGATGTTGTTTATTAGCCAAGGAATGAGATTAGGGGATTATACATGGTTATTCAATTGCCTTCCCATTGTTATTATTTTTTCTAAATTGAGCAATGATGTTAATGAAAAGGATAGTGATTTAAATGAAAAAAAATTATATAACAACGTTTCAAAATGCTGATAATTATGGGGCCATGCTACAATGTTATGCATTAAGCAACTTTTTAAAAGATTTTAATGATACTTATGTAATTAATTATAATAATGAACTTTTAGCAGAACAATATAAAATAATTAGAAAGATTGATAAAAATCCAATAAAATCTGCTTATCATTTAGTTATTGACATATTAAATTATAGTGATGCATTAAAAAGGTGTAAAAATTTTAATAATTTTAGAAAAGGTATTCAATTTACTAAAAAAATTGATTGTTTAGAGGAGCTTAATTATGATGCTGATTCAATATTTATAACTGGTTCAGACCAGGTTTGGAATCCTATTATAGCAGGTAGAATTGACGATGTTTATTTTTTAAATTTAAAAAATAAATATTATAAAAAGATATCATATGCTGCAAGTTGTGGTGATATATCAACATTAAAAAACTTTCAAAATGATTTTTTTGAAAGTATTAAAAGTTTTGATAATATATCAGTAAGAGAAAAGGGATTATGTGATTTTATAAATTCAAATAGTAATTTGTGTTCTGAAGTGGTTTTGGATCCAACATTATTACTTGATGTAAAGGATTGGAAAAAGATTATAGATGATAAAAGAATAATAGAAGATAAATATATTTTTGTTTATTCCGTCGGAAACGCCAATGAGTTATTTAATAAATCAGTTGATAAAATTTCAAAATTGACAGGGTTAAAAATTGTGTTTTTTGATAAAAAAAAGTTATCTTGTGAATTTAAAGTAAAGAAAGAAAGATGGTATAAAGCAGGACCATTGGAATTTTTAAATTTGTTATATTATTCTGAGTATGTTGTTACAACAAGCTTTCATGGAACGGCCCTTTCTACAATATTTAATAAAAGCTTATTTGTTATATTAAGCTCATATCCAGACAGATTATTAACATTATTAAATGAAATTAGTTTAAATTCCAGAATAGTTAAATGTGAGGATGATATAGAAAGAATATTAAATACTACCACTGATTGGAAAAAAGTTAATGATTCATTGGGTAAAAAAAGGAAAGAATCACAAAATTGGATAAAAGAAGCAATAAAATAATTAAGTGAAAGGATTATTGAGATGGAAAAAACAAATGAATTAGCAAAAAACACATTAATAATTTTAATTGGGACTATATGTACAAAAATGATAACTTTTTTATTATTACCTTTATATACTGGTATTTTGAATACCGAAGAATATGGCACGTATGATTTAATTGTAACATTAGCTTCCTTATTATTTCCTGTTGTTTCTTTTCAAATTGAACAAGCTACTTTTAGAGAGTTGATTGATTGCAGAAATGATGATGAAAAGAAAAAATTTATAATATCAAGTTCATTGTATTGTGTTATTATACAAAGCATTATATGCTCGGCTGTATTTCTTTTGATTTCAGCATTTGTTAAATTTAATTATAAATATTATTTATTATTAAGCATTATTACGTCAATAATATCATCCCTTTTTCTCCAAATAGCACGTGGTGTAGGGGATAATAAACTATTTGCAAAAGGAAGTTTTATAAATGCATTTGTGACTGTTATGTTTAATGTTATTTTCTTGTTAATATTTAATTTAAGAGTTAGTGGGCTTTTGATTGGTCAAATTATCGGGCAAATTATTTGTGCAATATATTTATTTATTTCTTTGCATTTATCAAAATATATAAAAATTGATAAAATTTCAAATAAAGACATAAAAAAAATGTTAAAATATTCAATTCCATTAGTTCCGAATGCACTTTCTTGGTGGATTTTTAGCTCATCAGATAGAGTAATTGTTTCGTTTTTTTTAGGTCTTTCTGCAAATGGTATTTTAGCAGCATCAACTAAAATTTCAAGCATGTATACAATACTATATAATGTTTTTGATAGAAGCTGGATGGAATCAATATCTTTACATATAAACGATTCTGATATCGAGGAATATTTTAATAAAATGTTTAATGAAATACTAAAATTTTTCATTTCAATCTCAATAATTTTGATATCAGCGATGCCTTTTATTTTCCATTTATTAATAAACGAAAAATTTGAAGAAGGTTATTATTTGATACCAATCTTATTAATATCAGCATTATTTAATGTCGTTCAGGGGCTTATTGCGGCGGTATATGCTGCTAAGAAAAACACAAAATCAATTGCAAAGACATCAATTGCTGCTGCAATAGCCAACATAATAATACATTTAGGATTAATAAAATTTATTGGTTTATATGCTGCTGTTTTGTCAACGCTCGCATCATATATGATTATTTGCGTTTATAGATATATAGATGTTAAGAAACATTATTTAAATATTAAATTGAATAAGAAAACCATTAATGTTAGTCTATTAATACTTATTGTAATAAATTGTATTTATTATTATAATAATTTCATATTAAATATCATTAGTTTAATTGTTTGTACTTTGATCTTTATTTTATATAATAAAAATTCATTATTTTTTGTAAAAAAAGTTTTAAGTAATAGAAAGAGGAAAATTTAAATGAAAAAATATACAAATGAAAAGAATATACAAATGCTATTATACTTATTAAAAGAAAATGGCATAAAAAAAGTTATTGTTAATCCAGGAACAATGAATATGTCTTTTGTGACAAGCATACAACAAGATGATTTCTTTGAACTATATTCTTGTGTTGACGAAAGATCAGCCTGCTATATGGCTTGTGGAATGGCAGCTGAATCGAATGAACCTGTCGTTTTAACATGTACAGGAGCAACAGCATCAAGAAATTATATGCCTGGTTTGACTGAGGCATTTTATAAGAAATTGCCAATAATAACAATTACATGCACGCCTCATTTGGGTAATATTGGAAATAATATTCCCCAAATGATTGATAGACGAAATGAGTTAAATGATACGTATAAATATAGTACTTATATTCCTCCAATAAAACAACCAGATGATTTATGGTATGATAATTTAGAAATCAATAAAGCTTTTTTGCAATTGAAATCTAATAATCCTGGACCTGTTCATATTAATTTAGGAACAGAGGTTACAAAAATATTTGATGTTGAGGAGTTACCAAAATTTAGAGTTATAAGAAAGTATAAATTATATGATGATTTTCCTGATTTGAATGATTATAAAAAAATAGCCATTTTTATAGGAAATCACGCAATTATTAATAACGAATTACAAAGTGAAATAGAAACTTTTTGCTCCAATTATAATGCCGTAGTAATTTGTGATTACACTAGTAATTATTATGGCAAATATAAAATACAATTTAATATTTTATGTGATCAAGAAAGTATTGATATGCCTAATAATTTTGATTTATTAATTCATATTGGTAATACCTCTGGTGCATATATGAAATTAGATCCTGTTTCTGTTTGGAGAGTAAATCCTGATGGATTAGTTGTGGATACTTTTAAAAAATTAAAAAATGTTTTTGAAATGGCTGAATTTGATTTTTTCAGAAAATGTAACAATGAAAATTACCAAAAAAAAGATAATACGTTATTTGATGAATTAAATAATGAAATTATTTCATTTTCTAATCTTGCAAATGAACTTGATTTACCTTTTTCTAATTTATATATTTCTAAAAATCTGATAAATAAATTACCGGATGATTCTGTAGTTCACTTGGCAATATTAAATACTTTAAGGTCATGGAACTATTTTAATAGTAATAAAAGATTTAATGTATATTGTAATACTGGTGGATTTGGAATAGATGGCATACTTTCAACATTAATTGGAGCTTCATTATGCAACACAAATAAAAATTATTTTGGAGTAGTGGGAGACTTGGCTTTCTTTTACGATTTAAATTCTCTTGGTAATCGACATATAAATTCAAATTTAAGAATTCTTCTTGTTAACAACGGATGTGGAACTGAATTTCATAATTATAGCCATCCTGCTCATGTTATCGGTCAGGATAGTGTTTCTCCATATATTGCAGCAGATGGACATTTTGGCAATAAATCAGAAAATTTAGTTAAAAATTTTGTGGAGAATTTAGGGTTTGAATATCTATCAGCTAAAACAAAGAGTGAGTTTACTGATAACTTGGATTACTTTTGTTCAGATAAAATTTACGCTAAACCGGTAGTTTTCGAAGTATTTACAAATTCTTCTGATGAAAGTGAGGCTCTTTCAATGATTAGAAATTTGAAATCTACTTTTAAAGGCAAATTAAAAAAACAAATTAAAAATAATTTATCTGAAGAATCAAAAAGTAAAATAAAAAAAATTATTAAGAGGTGATTTTATATGTCATTAAAAAAATACGTTAAAAGGTTAATAAAGTTTGTACTTTATGAAAATAAACAACCAATTGTTTATTCAAATATATGTGTTAATTCAAGTAATAAAATACATGAAGGCAAAAATTATTTTATTACAGGTGGAGGATCAGGCTTGGGCTTTGAAATTGCTAAATCATTAATTAATAGTGGTGCTTTTGTAATAATAGGTGGCCGTAATGAAGAAAAATTAATAAAAGCAAAGAACGAACTAGGAGATAATTGCGAATATGTTAAAATTGATGTAACAGATGTCCATGAATCAGAAAAAGTATTAGAAAATATTTTTTCAAAATATAACAAATTAGATGGAATAATTAATAATGCTGGTATATCATTGCATGAAGAAAATATTTTAGATGTTTCAGAAGAAAATTACGATATGCAATTTAATACTAATTTAAAAAGCTCATATTTTCTTTCAAAAAAATATATAAAATTATTTCAAAAATCTAAGCAAAAAAATGGAAATATTATTTTTATATCTTCTGAACGAGGAAGTATGTGTGATGATATTCCATATGGTTTGACCAAAGTAGCTATTAATAGTTTGACTGAGGGACTTTCTAGAAGATTTTATAAAAGTGGAATTAGAGTTAATGCAATAGCTCCTGGGGTCACTTGTTCTGAACTTACAAAGATAAAAAAGACAGATGATTTATATTCTGATAAAGCAGCAGGTAGAATATTGATGCCAGAAGAAATTGCAGAAGTAACTAACTTTATTTTAAGTGATTATTCAAAGTGTATATCAGGTGAAATAATAAATTGTGACGCTGGTAACCATTTGCCACATTATTTTTAAAAAGGAGTCCAAAAAGAAGAATAGAAATATTAATTTAGATATTACAAGAACCATTGCGATATTGTGTGTTGTTTTTTGTCATAGTGTTGAATCTATTTATAAATTTAATTTGTCTTTTGCTAGGGGATTAAGTACTATATCTAAATCCTTTATGTTCATTTCCTTTACAATGGGCCGTCTTGGTGTACCACTTTTTCTTTTTTTATCTGGCTTTCTTTTGTTGCAAAAACAAATAAATGATGAAAAAGATATATTTACTTTTATAAGAAAAATCTGATTCCTCTAGTTGTTGCTAACTCTATATGGGTAATAATTTATAATATCTTTTTTGTTATAACTAAACAGAATAACTTAGTATCTTTTGAATTTATAATAAAAGAACTATTATTTTTAAAACAAGTACCGCTTAAGAATATGTGGTATATGCCTATGATTATTGGTACATATTTAGGTATTCCGTTTATAGCTAAATTAGTAAAAGAATTTTTAGTTAAAGATTATGCAATATATAAAAATGCAGAAAAAGAAGAAATTATAAAAAATACATGGATGTCCGATTGTATTAAAACATATATCGATAATGAAGAGATTAGAATTTTAGCAGAAAAGTCAGAATGGATTGGGAATGATGAAGCACACTATATAAGAAAGCAAGAAGGTAGAGATATAAATGATATGAAAAGATTTATTGACGCAATGACATATTTTATATCAATGTCTTTGATTGTTGATGATGCTTCTACAATGCAATCTAAAAACATAAAATAAAAAAGTAAGAATTAATAAAATATATAGCCAAATATTAATATCCATGGCATCAGAAAATCTAGACAATATTATGATTATGTAATATATTATTAGTGCATAAGTAATTACTCTATGTAGAAATGCATAAGTAATATCTTATGGTAATAAAAAAGCTAGTGATTCCAACATAAGAGGAACTTGAAAAAGCGGCGATTCCGGCCATAACAGGAACATAAAAAAGAAACTAGAGAGCACACTCTAGTTTTATTAGTCTTTTATTAAATTTCATAGCAAAATATTTAAAGAATAAATTATAACAATTAGGAAATGAAGGTAATAGATAGCAACGTCTTTAATTAAAAGAAAAATATATTTTAGAATAAAACATATATATGCAAAGTTCCAATTAAAACCTTATTTTTACATATGCAAAATTGCTATTGGAAATTAATAACTGACCTTCAAAAATCATTTACAAATTACTACTTAATATGTTAAAGTATTGCTATAAAAAGCGGAATACCCTTGCCATAGTAGGGAACTAAAACAGTTGGTTAGGTTTAAAGCCTAACCATTATTAATATATGGAGGTTTAATTATGATTAAAGGAAAACCATTTGTTAAATGGGCTGGTGGGAAACGTCAGATTATGAATGAACTATTAAAGTATGTCCCAGAAGAATATGACACATACTATGAACCATTTGTGGGTGGGGGTGCTCTTTTGTTTGAACTATCCCCTAAAAAAGCTGTCATAAATGATTCAAATGAAGAACTTATGAATATCTATAAATGCTTAAAAGATGAGAAAAAATTTAGCCTGTTATGTAAAGAATTAAACCACCATGAAACTTTGCATAGTGAAGACTATTATTATAAAATACGTAATTTAGATCGTGATCAAAAGAAGTTTTCTAAATTAAAAGATTATGAAAGAGGAGCAAGAACTATCTACTTAAATAAGGCTTGCTTTAATGGTTTGTATCGCGTTAATTCCAAAAATGAATTTAATGTTCCATTTGGTAAGAAAAATAAAGTTAATACTTATGAAGGTCAAAACTTAGGTATCATATGTGGTTACTTAAACTATAACGACGTCACCATCTTATCTTGTGATTTTGAAGATGCTATTAAAAACGCTAAAAAGGGTGATTTCATTTATTTTGATCCACCATATGATTCTGATAAAAGCATTTTTACAAGCTATACTGAAGAAGGTTTTTCTCGTGATGAACAAGCACGTCTTGCAAGAGTATTTAAAGGGTTAGATCAAAAAGGATGCTTTGTAATGCTATCTAACCATAATACTGATTTTATTAATGAATTATATAAAGACTATCATATTCATGTTATCGAGGCTAAACGAAGCATTAATGCTAACGGTAAAAAACGTGGTAAAGTAGAAGAAGTTATTATAACTAACTACGTTGTTAATCATGAATTTACTGAACAAAAGGAGTAATAAAAAATGGATGAAGAAAGAGCAATATATTTATATAACGCTATTAGTAGTTTTATTAGTTATGAAAACTTTTTAGAAGAGGATGGTACTAATACTAAGTATCTAAAAGATATTGATTTTGATATTCTAATAAGTATATATACTAGTTTAAACTTTGTGAAAGATATTGATAAATATATTGAAAGAAGAGAAAATACTGATGATAGAATTTTACTGTGTCCAAAAGCAATAGAAAATATAGCCTACTTATTAAGCAAAAAGACAGAAAATGGCTATCAAATTGGTGATTTGTGCTATAAAAGTGCTGATGTATTATTAAGTAAAATCAGAAATAAGTTAGCCCATTGTGATTTTATCGTTGAAGATGGATATATTATTTTTTCTGAAAACAATGTATTCGGCAAGATACCAATTAATAATTTAGTTAATGCTTGTAAAAATCTAAAGTACTATTTAGAAAAAACTAGTTTATATATGCCTTGCAAAAAAACTTATGTTGGAAAAAGCTACCTTTCTACTAACGATTTTTCTTCGTTCGATACGTATGCTAAAAACATTAAAATTATAACTCTTAGCTCCGTTGTTAAATCTGGACACGAGAGAACTGAAAAAGATGTTGTATTTTATGAAAGCTTACGCAATGATTTAGAAACTTATTTCAATAGACACGGTGTCAATGAACAAAGCGTTGCATACCTAAACCAATGTATTGCTAAGCATATGCATGGTAGTAACGTAATCATAAATTTGAGTCTAAAATCTTTAATAAATGTTCCATATTATGAAGCAGTAAAAAACTATTATAAAAATGAAAAAGACTTCATTGATAGTCTACCTATTAATCTTCAAAATGAGTATTTAGGCGATATTATTATGAAAAAAAGTAAGACTAATAAGAATTTTAATACATCTACTGGGTTGACATTAAATCTTGTTTATATTAGTAATTTAAAAAAAAATAATAGTCTAACTTTTAGTGACTTTTGTAATATGTGTCCAATTGCCTCTATTAACACGGAAACAATGCTTGTAGCCAATTTAATCGCTGGTTTCTATGTTATTTATCAATTAGGTTTGGAAGATGGTTTTACTAATCATACTGTTTACAATGTGAGTAATTTGCTTAATGGCAAAAACCTTGATTTTTCTTTATTAAATACTGCTTGTGCTTCGTCAGATATTAGTTCATTTGAATTTAAAAATCAAAATGATGTTATAGTAAAACAAAATTGCCTTATTGCCAAACTAGAAGAAAAGTTAGGAAAAGCAAAAAATAACTTGAGTAGATATAAAGAAGCAAAGAAGGATGACATCTTAGATGAAAAAGTTTTGGAAAAACTAGAAAATTTTATAAATGTTGCTCAAAAGGAGTTAGATGAGGCTAAAAATCACAAATTTGCGATGTTAAAATATTTTTGGGAAATGGATAGAGAACAATTTGCTGAAAATTTTGGTAATATAACTAGTATTAGGAATTCTATTTCCCATTCTAATGAAGAATTAATAGACAATGGTGAACCATTTGAAAAAAAGAAATTATGCTTTAATGATATCTATGGTGGTAAAACTTGTTATAGTAAAACTGTTACAGTTGGAGAATTCAAGGAACTATTTAATTATAAAAATATGATAGTTTTAATGGAATACTTAAAATATAATATTACTGATAAATCTAAAATAAATGAAAATATATTAGAAGAAATATATAATGAACAATTAAAACGTACTAAGACATTGTACGGAAATTAACGGTTATAAGGAGTAGAGATGAAATGAAAAAAGAATTAAAAGAAAAATGGTTAGAACTTTATAAAGTTGCTGACGAAATTAAAAGTATTGAGCCTTGGGTAAAACTAGCTGATAATAACATTTTGGGTTATATTGATGAAGAAACTCATCAAATAGTTTATTTTTGTATTATGGGTAATGCTGGTATCCATAAAGGTATAGGTGTTTATCGTGGTAAAGAAGGTATTGGCCTTTTTGAAACGTTGGCAGAAAACTTTCCTTTTCCCATCGCGATTAACTATCAGTCTTGTTTAAAATTAAATTATTTAAGAGCAGAAGAAACACTAGAAAAAAACTTAGAACTATTAAATGATCTTGGTATTAAATATAAAGATGAATTTACAAGTTTTGAGATTTACAAAAAAGGGTATGAACCATATCAGTTTTATAATGAAGAACAAATTACGGAAATGACTAAGTATTTAAAAATTTTAATGGAGGCACTTAAGGCTATAAATAAAATGTCTAATATAGATTATGATACATTTCATGGTTTAATTGGGTGCGATCAAAAAGGTAATATTGTGATTAATGAAGATTTGCCTACTATTTTTGCAGCTGATACTGAGCCAATTAAGTTAAAACCAGCTTGGCTTACTAAATTAAAACAATTACCTGTCAGAAGTTCCCTTGAACTTGAATTTGATTTTACTAATCATTTACCAATTCCATTTGATGAGTCTAAAGATGAAAATGGTCGTCCTTGTTATCCTTATTTAAGAGTGATTGCAGAAAGACGTCAGGGTTTAATCTATGATATCCAAATAGACGATCAATTAAAGAAAACAAAAGAAGAATTTTATATGGAGTCTTTAGAACGTCTTATTAAAATTTTTACTAAATCAGGAATTCCTAGTAAACTTTATGTTCGAGATTTAGAGGCTAAGTTGCTTTTGAAAAATTTAGAAGAAAATACCCCTTTAGAAATCATAGTTTCTCATGAATTAGAGGTTATTGATGACGCTTTAGAACATTTGCCATTTTTTAATTAATCGTTAGTAATGATTACCAATTCTATTAGAAATATTATACAAATTAATATTTCTTTTTTATTCCACCTTTAATTATTTCCAAAAGCAAATTAGCACTCAACTATTGACAATGCTAATGGCAAGTGCTAAACTCTTAAATGAAAGGTGATGAATAGATGAAAAAAGAATTTAAAACAGAATCTAAAAAATTAATGGATTTGATGATTAATTCAATTTACACAAATAAAGAAATATTTTTAAGAGAGATTATCTCTAATGCGAGTGACGCGATTGATAAATTACATTACATGTCACTAACTGACAAAAGTATCAAAGTAAAAAAGAGTGATTTTGCTATTTTTATTAAACCGGATAAAAATAATAAAACCCTAACTATCTCTGATAATGGTATTGGTATGACCAAAGAAGAATTAGAAAAAAACCTTGGTACTATTGCCAAATCTGGTTCAGAAGAATTTAAAAAGACCGAAGAACATAAAAAGGGTATTGATATAATTGGTCAATTTGGTGTTGGCTTTTACTCAGCCTTCATGGTAGCTAAAGAAGTTACTGTTATATCTAAAAAATATGGTACTGATGAAGCTTATATGTGGTCTAGTAAGGGTATTGATGGTTATGAAATTAAAAGTACTACTAAAGACACCTATGGAACGGACGTTTTGCTTACTCTAAAAGATGACACAGAATCTGAAGTATACAGTAAGTTCCTAGAAACATATGAATTACAAAGTTTAATTCATAAATATAGTGATTACATTACTTATCCAATTAAAATGGATATTGAAAAAAGTGTTTTAAAAGAAAAAACAAGTGATAACGAAGAAGATGAATATATCACTAAAGTTGAAACAGAAGTAATTAATTCTCTAACCCCAATTTGGCATCGTGATAAAAAGAAGATTACAGAAGAAGAATATAGTACGTTCTATAAAGATAAATTTAATGACTATGAAGAACCTCTAAGACATATTCATGTTAAAGCAGAAGGAGCCATTTCTTATGATGCTTTATTATATATACCTAGTCATGCTCCATATGACTACTATTCTAAAGAATACAAAAAAGGCTTACAACTATATTCTAATGGTGTCTTAATAATGGAAAAATGTGAAGACCTTTTACCAGATTACTTTAGCTTTGTTAAAGGCGTTGTTGATTCACCAGATTTAACCCTTAATATCTCAAGAGAAACATTACAACAAAATAGAGTCTTAAAAACCATTGCTAACTCTCTTGAAAATAAAATAAAAAAAGAGTTATTAGACATGGAAGAGAGTGCAGAGGAAAACTATCAAAAATTCTTTAAAGACTTTGGTCTTCAAATTAAATATGGTATTTATAATGACTTTGGCATGAATAAAGATAAATTATCGGATTTATTAATCTTTAAATCTTCTAATACTGAATTACCATTTACTACTTTAAAAAGCTATGTTGCAAGACTAAAAGAAAATGATACTCATATCTATTATGCATGTGGTGAAACAGAGGCCAAAATATCAATGCTTCCAAAAGTTACCGCGGCTCGTGAAAAAGGCTTAGAAGTATTATATTGCACTGATTATGTTGATGAATTTGTCTTTATGACTCTTAATAAATTTATGGATAAGGATTTCATTAATGTCTGTGGCGAAAAAATGGACTTAGATACTGAAGAAGAAAAAGAAGAACTAAAAAAGGCTAATGAAGAATATGCTTCTATGTTTAAAGAAATGCAAGGCTTTATTCCTGAGGTTTCCGAGGTTCGTTTTACTAATAAATTAAGTGAACATCCTGTTTGTTTAAGCAGTAAAGGCGATTTCTCCGTTGAAATGGAAAAAGCGATGAATGCTATGCCAATCAATAATGAGATGAAAGCAAACAAAGTCTTAGAAATTAATAAAGACCACGCCATAGCAAAAAAACTAGAAGCTTTAAAAGATAACAAAGAAGAGTTAGAAGAATATACTAAAGTATTGTATGCTGAAGCCCGTATGATTGAAGGCTTGCCAATTGAAAATCCAACTGAAATAGCGAGTCTAATTTGTAAGTACTTAGCCAAATAATTGTAAAGATATGTTTTAAACGTATCTTTTTTTTGGAAAATTTTATATAATTATAAATAATAGAGAGGGATGATTACTGTGAATAAATATGTCTATTTATTTGAAGATGGTAATAAAGATATGGTGGATATTTTAGGAGGTAAAGGGGCTAATTTAGCTGAGATGATGAGTATTGGCTTACCAGTTCCTAAAGGATTTACAGTTAGTACAACTGCTTGTCAAAAATACTATGCTAATGTGGGTGTCTTACCTAAAGAAATCATAAAAGAAATTGACACGGCTATTCTTGCTTTAGAAAAAAATACTAATAAGAAATTTGGCGATATAAATAATCCCCTTTTAGTAAGTGTTAGAAGTGGAGCTAAAGTTTCAATGCCAGGTATGATGGATACTATATTAAATCTTGGGCTTAATGATGAAATAGCCAAAAGCCTTTTAGAGAAAACAAATAATAAACGCTTTGTCTATGATTCTTATCGCCGGTTAATTTTAATGTATGCCGACGTTGTAAAAGGCTATGAAAAAAATATGTTTGAACGTTTCTTAGACGACTATAAACAAAAATTAAACTATCAAAGTGATTTAGACTTAGATGGTAATGATATGGAATTCATTACTAATCACTTTAAAGAAATATATAAAAGCATTGCTGGTGAAGATTTTCCAAGTGATCCAAAAGAACAACTTATTAATGCCATTGGAGCCGTATTTAAAAGTTGGAATAATGAAAGGGCTATTTACTATCGCAAGTTAAACAATATTCCAAATGACTCTGGAACGGCTGTCAATATACAAGAAATGGTTTATGGTAATATTGGCCCAAACTCTGGTACGGGTGTTGCTTTCACAAGAAACCCTGCCACTGGTGAAAATAAACTTTTTGGTGAATACTTAATGAATGCTCAAGGTGAAGACGTCGTAGCGGGTATTAGAACACCCGCTAGTATCGAAAAATTAAAAACTGATATGCCCCTTATATATGAAGAATTTAGTGCTATTGCCAAAAAACTAGAGAGTCATTATAAAGACATGCAAGACATGGAATTTACAATTGAAAATGGTAAACTCTATATGCTTCAAACAAGGTCTGGTAAAAGAACTAGTGAGGCTGCAGTTAAAATTGCCCTAGATTTATATAAAGAAAAAATGATTACTAAAGAAGAAGCAATTATGCGTGTAGAGCCAGAACGTCTAGAAGATTTATTGCACCCAAGATTTAATATAGACGCCTTAAAAGAAAGCAAACCTATTGCTAAAGGCCTTGCTGCAAGTCCTGGGGCTGCTACCGGTGCTATTTACTTTGATGCTGAAAGTGTTATTAAACATCACAAAGACGGAGAAAAAGTTATATTAGTTAGACTAGAAACTAGTCCTGAAGATATTGAAGGCATGCATCATGCTGAAGGCGTACTTACGGTTCGTGGTGGTATGACAAGTCATGCTGCAGTTGTAGCCCGTGGTATGGGTGTTTGCTGTGTATCCGGTTGTAGTGATATAACAATTGATGAAGAAAATAAAAGCCTTAAAATTGGTAATACCATTATTAAAGAAGGAGAACAAATGAGCTTAGACGGCACGACTGGTAATGTCTATTTAGGTAGTATTACTCTAGAGCCACCTGCAATAAGTGGGGACTTTGCATCGTTTATGCACCTTGTATCTTCCGTAAAAACTATGGGTGTTAGGGCTAATGCTGATAATGCTCATGATGCTAAAATGGCTTATGACTTTGGGGCTGAAGGTATTGGTTTATGCCGAACAGAGCACATGTTTTTTGAAAAAGAAAGAATTTTTCATTTCCGTCAGATGATCCTAGCTGATACTAAAGAAGAAAGAGAGCAGGCTCTAAATTATATCTTACCTTATCAAGAAAGTGATTTTTTAAGTCTTTACAAAATTATGGCTGACAAACCTGTAGTTGTTCGTTATTTAGATCCACCTCTTCATGAATTCTTACCAAAAGAAGAAAGTGAGATTGAAAGTCTTGCTAAAAGTTTAAATAAAAGCGCTACCGACATAATAGATAAAATAGCATCCTTAAAGGAGTTCAACCCAATGATGGGCCATCGTGGTTGCCGTTTACTAATAACTTATCCCGAAATCTGTGTTATGCAAACGAAAGCCCTAATAGGCGCGGCTATAAAAGCAAACAAGGAAGGCATTAAAGTAACACCAGAAATAATGATTCCTTTAGTAGGCAGTATAAATGAATTTACTTATTTAAAAGATGTTGTTACTAAAACGGCCGATGCCATGTTAAAAGAGGCTAATTTAAAAATAAAATACTTAGTTGGGACAATGATTGAGGTTCCAAGAGCTACTTTGATTGCCGATGAGATAGCAAAACATGCTGATTTCTTTAGTTTCGGTACTAATGATTTAACCCAAATGACTTTTGGCTTTTCACGTGATGATGCGGGTAAGTTCTTGAAAGATTATTATGCCAAAGGCATACTCTCATCTGACCCATTTAAAAGTATTGATGAAGTAGGTGTTGGTAGTCTTGTTAAATTAGCTATTGATAAAGGAACAAGTATGAATCCATTCTTATCTCTTGGTGTTTGTGGTGAACATGGAGGAGATCCTAAGAGTGTTACTTTCTTTAACGAAATTGGACTAGATTATGTCAGTTGTTCCCCATATCGTGTGCCAATAGCGGCTTTAGCTGCGGCTAGATCGGCAATCAAATCTTGCGATAGAAAGTAAAGTTCTGAAAATACTGTAATTCCTATTCTAAATTAAAGTTAAAATATTATTTTGAAGATTGAAATAGATACTTTTAACCCATATTTCAATCTTTTTTTGGGGTTGAAATTAAATAATTTTTTATCAAAAAGAGGCTGCATTTAATATTTTTATACGTTATAATGTAAGTGGAGATGGTAAAGTGATATATATAACTGGTGATAAACATGCCGATTTTAGAGAAGCCTTTTATTTTTGCCAAGAGAACAAAACAACGTTAGATGATATATTAATTGTTTTAGGAGATGCGGGAATAAATTATTATGCTAATGAGAAAGATAATAACCTTAAAGATAGTTTAAAAAAATATTATCCTATCACATTTTTTTGTATACATGGTAATCACGAAGAAAGACCAGAAAATATAAAAACGTATAAAACCAAAAAATTTCATAATGGGTTAGTATATTATGAAGAAACGTATCCAAATATATTATTTGCAAAAGATGGTGAAGTTTACAATTTTAATAATCATAATGTATTGGTTATTGGTGGTGCGTATAGTGTAGATAAATATTTTAGATTAGCTAGAGGATATAATTGGTATGAAAGTGAACAGCCTGGCGAAGAAATAAAAAATAATGTAAAATAAGTTTTAAAAAAATTAAATTATAAAATAGATATAATCTTATCACATACATGTCCATATAAATATTTACCTAGAGAAATGTTTTTAGAGGGTATAGACCAATCGACAGTAGATAATTCCACTGAACACTTTTTAGATGAAATAGAAGAAAAGGTAGACTATAATATTTGGTATTGTGGACATTATCATACTGATAAAAAGATTGATAAGATAATATTTATGTTTCGTAAAATTAAAGATTTTAAATAGATTTAAATTAACTTTATAAAGTGTAGAATTAAATTCTATGCTTTTTTATTTATGGAATAAACTTAAGTTCCTATTTTGAGATACATAGAAGACTTGTAATAAATCTTTGCCTTTTTCAGTAAGAGAATACTTAGTGTGAGGTGGTATTTCATTTAACTTTAGAGTGCAAAGTAAAATCCTTTGTAAATGGTGAATTAATTGGAGAGATTGAAAATTTTTCTGTTGATGAAAATGAATATAATAGCCCTTGATATGTTAAATAACCATTATAGAGTATAAGTAAGCGTTGTAGGAAATGCTTACAAAGATGGTTTAGAAATCAAAAATAGTTAATTATATTGTTATTTAGTAACAATTAATAAATTATAATTTATTAGTTAGATTGACTTAAATGGTTGCTTTTTTACTTTAATGTGTTATATCTAAAACTTTAATGTAAATAGCTTCTAAGTTCTTTTCTAATTTTAAAAGATATTGTATAATTATTTAAGAAAGGATTTGTGATTTAATGACAATTTTAAGTATAGGTAAATCGACATATGATATTACTATTCCTGTTGATAGTTATCCAACAGAAAATAGTAAAATGATTGTAACGGAAAAATTAGAAGGTAGTGGAGGCTCAGCATCTAACATTTCTTATTTGTTAGGTAAATGGAATGAAGAGGCTTACTTTGCTGGTACTGTGGGTTACGATGATTTTGGATCTAGTATTAAGAAAGAATTAGAAAGTGTTGGAGTTAAGACTAACTATTTAGAAACTAACTATGAAAGAAAAACAACTACTGCTTTTATTATCAATAACAAAAGTACGACATCCAGAACCCAAATATTAATTGAACCAGAAATATTTCATTTAAAAAAATATGAATATGATATATCACCTCACATTATTTATTCTGATGGTTTTGAATATTCGGCTACAATGGCCGCTGTAAATAAATATAAAACAGTTCCTTTAGTATTAGGAATGGGTCTAAGTTACGGCGATCCAAAAGAACTTTTATCTTTAGCTAAATATGCTAAATACTTGGTTTTCTCTAAAGAGTTTGCCGAAAAATATACTAAGATGACTATTAATACCGATGATTCCACCTCATTATTAAATTTATATAAAGAATTAAAAGCTTCATTTAATGAACAAAATATTATTGTTACACTAGGTAATGCTGGTGTTATATATGAACAAAATGGTAGTGTTCAGTATATGCCTACTATTCCGGTTAAAGAAATTGATAGAACGGCTGCTGGCGATGCTTTTGATGGTGCTTTTGTTTACGCTTTAAGTAAAGGTTACGATATCGAAAAATGTATGCGTATTGCCAATATTGCTGCTGGTCTTTCAACAACTAAATTTGGTGGCAAAACATCATTTCCATTATTAAGTGACGTAATAAGTTATTATGAAAGTAAGTTTGGCCCAATTGAGCCTTCAGTACAAACACCAACTATTTCTGAAACAAATATAGAACAAAATAGTAACTCTGCATCTCCTGATAGCCTATGATTGCATGGAATTATTATCCATCTATTGATTTACATGGAGAGGCTGCTATTACGGCATATACCGTTGTCGAAGAGTTTATTAATGATAACATTCACTTAGGTCGTGAATACATTTTAATTATTCATGGAAAGGGTACTGGTAAATTAAAGAATGAAGTTCATCGTATATTAAAACAAGATAAAAGAGTACTTGAGTATCAACTTGATCCTTTTAATTTGGGACAAACTATTGTCCACTTGAAAAAAACATGTAAATAATTAAAGAAAATAATAAAACATACTTGTAATAATTATAGTAATCGAATAAAATATAATTGGATACGAGAGGAGTGGAGATTTATATGGATAAACGTATCTTGAAAAAAATACGTTCTGGTTTAATGTTAAGCGTACTTGCCACTACTGCTTTTACATTTACTCAAAACGTATCAGCAAAAGATTTGACTGCAAATTATACTCTTGCTAGCGATGAAACAGAAAATTTGGTTGTTAAAAGTGGGTCTAATATTACAATTGATTTAAATGGCCATAACTTAACAACTACAAATATTGATGCTATTACAGTTGAACTTGGTGCTACAGTTACTATTAAGGGTGATGGTGTTGTAGAAGCAAGAGGTGGAACTAATAATGCATCATTATATAATAACGGCAAAACAACTATTGAAGGTGGTACTTTCTTAAAAGATGAAAGTAAAGGATCTTATTATGCCATTTTAAATCACGGTGATTTAACCATTAATGGTGGTATTGTTAAGTTAGTTAATTTTACAACATCTAGTTTAATAGATAATGGTTATTATGATTATGGAAAATCTACTAATGCTAAAACAGGTTATGTAGCTGGTACAAATATGGCCTCACCAACACTAACTATTAATGCCGGTGAATTTAATGGTGGCTTAAATACTATTAAAAATGACGATGGTGGTATTTTAGCTATTAATGGTGGACATTTCCTAAATAATATTCAATTTGCTGTAATGAACTGGAATGACGCGACTATTAATGATGGTGTTTTTGAAGTTCCATCTGGTGATGAAAAAACAACTGTTTTTAATGGTACATATGGTGTTGATTCAAAAGATATTGGTTCATTAAAAGTAAATGGTGGTACTTTTAAAGCTGAATATTTCTTAACTGGTAATACCCTTACAAATATTATTATAAATGGTGGCAATTTAGAAATAACTAAAGGTGTTTTAGGTACTACTAAAGGTGGCGGATATGGTAATATTTTAAGTACAAGTAATGTTACTTTAAAAAACGTTACATCTAGTGTAAAACCAGAAAGTGGCTTAATTGCTGAAGGATATACAATATATAACTTAGATGGTAAATATGTTGTTGATAAAAAATCTAGTTTTACTGCTATTGATGAAGCCTTAGTAAAAGTTGGTGAAACAAAAGATTTACAAATTGTTGCTGATGAAATTGCTAAAAAGTATTTAACTGTTGTTATTGAAGATGGTACAATTGCTAGCTTTGATGGAACAAATATTAAGGGCGTAAAAGCTGGAACTACAACTGTTAGTGTTAACTTAAATGATGGTACTTCTAAAGATATTAAAGTAACAGTTTATAATGTTACATCTGATAGCGAAACTAAAAAAGAAGAAAGTAATGTTACTGATAGTATTGCTGATATCATTGATGGTAAAAAAGTAGATGGTATTGATGATACTACTAAAGATAATATTATTGATGCTGTAAAGGCTGGTTCAGTTATTAAAACAGAAATTGAAACTAAAGAAATAAGTGATACAGATTTAACTGAAGAAGTGAAAAAAGAAATATCAGATATTATTACTAATGGTGAGGTTGTTTTAAAACATTTTGATATTAACTTCTTACTAAAAGCTAATAACTCTGTATTAGGACGTTTAAGTGTTCTAAAAACTAAAGTTTCTATAAGTGTTGACTTACCAGAAGATGTTGAAGAAGTAGAGGAAGGTTATACTAGAAAATACTATGTAATTCGTATTCATGATGGTAAAGCTGAAAAATTAGATGCCGAGTTAGTTGATGGTAAAATTACTTTTGAAACTGATAAATTCTCTAATTATACTTTAACTTATGTAGATACTTTAAATGATAGTAGTAATGATAAAGAATTAGATGACGTTCCAAAAACAAGTGATACAGGTAAAGCACTAATATTAGTTGTTTCGACATTAACTTATGCTTTAGGAATTAAAACATTAAAAAGATATTAAAGAGTAGGGCAGAAGTGACTGCTCTTTTATTTTTGAAAGGAAAGATAATTATGAATAGCAAAAAAAGTGCGGCAAATATGAAACATGGAAAAATTCAAAATAAAAGAAAATTAAAAAAGCCTTTTAAAATAACAATGATAGTATTATTGAGTATTATTATCTTATCGTTTGCGTATTTATTATTTTTTCCTGTCAAAAATACTTTTCTTATTAATGATACTTTAAACACGACTAAAGAAATAACACCTGAAAAAACAGATGAAATAAAAGAAAAATTACTTTCTTTAAAAAATGCTAATAAAGATTTTGTTGGTATCCTAACCATTCCTAATACTATCGTAAATTATCCTGTTATGTATACAAAGGGAGAGGACTATTATCTTAGAAGAGACTTTAACAAGTTACCTAGTACAGCAGGTACTTTGTATATAGATAAGCATAACGAAATAAGCCCTCGTGATGAAAACCTAATCATCTACGGCCATAATATGAATGATGGGACGATGTTTCATGAAATATTAAACTATAAAGATTACACATATTATTTAGAACATAAAAATATTTATTTTTATACTGAAAATAATTATGAAACATATGAAATTGTTGCTGCCTTTTTATCTAAAGTATATTATAAAACTGATAATGTGTTTAAATACTATCAATTTTATAATGCTAAAAATACAATAGAATTTCAATATTATGTCGATAATATTAAAGATTTAAGTTTATATGATACGGGTGTTACACCTACTTATAAAGATGAATTTATTACCCTTTCTACCTGTGAATATAGTCAAGAAAATGGTCGATTCGTGGTTGTTGCAAGAAAAATTTGACATGGCATAAAAAAAGTGGTATAATTCTAACACATTCTTAGAAGAATAGATATAGATAGTACCAATGGTGTACACAAATTTGACATTTTGGCCTTTTCGTGCTATAATGTAATTACGAAAAGGGTTATAGGGGGTTTTAAAATGAAAAATTTTGTATTGGATTATGTTAATGAAAATGAGTTTAGAAAATTAGAAAGATCTTTAAAAAAGTATAACATGCGTGCTTTTAAAAAGTTAAGTTTTGATTATTATCCAGATATGCGTAATGGTAAATTTCCAGGTGAATTAGTTAGTAAAAATAAAGAGGCTGGAACTGAAACATATGAACTTAAATTACCAAGTGACGCTATGTTTGCACAAGTTCATGGTGAAGTAAAATTAATTTATACTGTTTATAAAAAAGAAGAAACAGTTATGTTAAAAGAATTATTACCAAAGGATATTTTATTAGAAGGACATCGTTCAGAATTAGGTACTTATAAGGGTATTATGATTAGTAAGGCTAATGCTTCTAAGGATATCTTTAAAATTGATTTATTAAATATGTTACAAGGGAAAGAATAATTTTCCTTTTTTTAATAAAAAAAATTTCTCAAACGAGAAATTATATAACTAATTGGCTACCCTGGCTGGATTCGAACCGGCGAAATGATGGGGTCAGAGCCCATTGCCTTACCACTTGGCGACAGGGTAATAATCAATATATAAGTATTGTATAATAAAAAATAAAAAAAATCTATTAAAATTTTTAAAAAAGACTTGTTTTTCTAAAACTTATCGTTTATAATTAAATAGTCGTTGGACCTCTAGCTCAGTTGGTTAGAGCACTCGGCTCATAACCGAATGGTCGTAGGTTCGAGTCCTACGAGGTCCACCACTTAAATTAACATGCAGGCGTGGCGAAATTGGTAGACGCACTAGACTTAGGATCTAGCGCCTCACGGCATGGGGGTTCAAGTCCCTTCGCCTGCACCAAATATGTTTGAAAAACCCTTTATTTAAGTAAGGGCTTTTTTTATGCCTTTTATAAAAATGCTTTGAATTTATTAGTTTAACTCGTATTTATATAAAACATTAAGAATCAAAAGGATATATTGAAATAAAATATATTATTAAAACTAAATTTTAATGTATAATATAAATAAGCTATAATTGAAAATAATGAGGTGATGCTATGTTTAAAGAATTCAAAATTTTTGTTAAAAATAATTATCAATGGCTAATATGCTTTATATCACTAATATTATTTTTAACTATTACTAAAGACGTTTTTGATAATGAAATTATAAAGGGTGATACGATTGGTTACAATATTGTTTCTAATTTAATTAGTGATAATTTAACACCTTTGGTTAAAATGATTACTTGGTTTGGCAGTGCTACTTGTTTAATACTATTAACGGTAATTTTATTTGTTATTATTAAAAATAAAAAAGCTGGATTATTAATAGGAACTAATTTAGTAATAATTACTATTTTAAATCAAACTTTAAAATCTTTACTTCAACGGCCTAGGCCAACAGAATTTAGAATTATTAATGAAACTGGTTATAGTTTTCCATCTGGTCACTCGATGATAAGTATGGCTTTTTATGGATTTTTAATTTATTTAATATATAAGAATGTAAAGAATAAATATTTGAAATTCACTTTAATTATTATTCTTTTTATCTTGATCATTAGTATTGGTCTTAGTAGAATATATTTAGGAGTTCATTATACAAGCGACGTTTTGGCTGGCTTCTTATTATCTATTGCTTATTTAATTTTTTATTGTCATGTGGTAGATAAAGTTTTATATGTAGGTGATGAATTTGAAAAATAAAAGTTTAATTAATAGTTTTAAATATGCTTGTATGGGTATTAAAAGTGCTATAAAATCAGAAAGAAATATGAAGATCCATGTTTTAGCAACTTTAATTGTTACGGCTTTGGGTTTTATTCTAGGGTTAGATCCTTTAGAATGGGTAGCGTGTATTTTCTCTATTGTTATTGTTATTAGTAGTGAAATGCTTAATACGGCTTTAGAGACAATTGTTGATTTAGTAAGTCCTAATATTAATCCTTTAGCTAAAAAAGCCAAAGATATCGCAGCTGGTAGCGTCCTAGTAATGGCAATAGGTGCTTTTTTAGTAGGCCTAATTATCTTTATTCCTAAAATAATAAATATTTTACATTATTAAAAAAATTATTCCACAACCGGTGGAATAAAATTATCAATTGCCCAAATTAATTTAGGATGTTTTATAACAAAATGAATAGTAGGGTAGTCTTCTTTGCTAATCATTGCAAAATGTCCTTTACAAATTAGGACTTCTAAGTTCTTAAAAGTTTTATTAGTTTTTCGGATAGTAATACGAAGATTACTGTTTTTACTTGCCATTTCTAAAGTATTTTTATAGTGTTTACAATATTTCTCATAACTATAAAATATTTTCTTGCCATAAAAGGCATGCGATAAAGCAAGATGGGGTTTTATAAGTTCAAAATTATCTTGATCAATATAAGGTATTTCTTCGGTAATATTATTATTCTTTAAAAATTTTAAGACATTTTCCTTTTCTCTTAAAAACTCTACTTTTAACATACTCCTGCTTTCACTATCAATATTATTATCATTCAAAATATCATCAAAATCATCAATATTTAATGTATACAAAGGAAGAGAATTCAATATTCTTCGGTAATTAAAATTGCTATTAAGCATTTTTTCCAAGAATAAATGGAATTCTTTTTTTAAGTTGACACGATAAATATTCATTAAGGGGTTAGCCTTATTTAAAAGATAGTCTTTTCTGTTTAAAAAATACTTAACATCATCTTTAGCACTAGTAAGGAAATATTTGCCATTTTTGTGATCACCTAAAACAGAACTACCACTTAAAATTGTATTATCAGTTGTATACAATAAGTTAGTGATTATTTTCTTAGAAGAATTCTTAAAATAATAAGGCGATATTTGGCCTGTCATATACATGGGAATCCAACTTTCAAGACCTAGTAAAAGTTCTTTGAAGGGACGATCAAGATTATGAATTATATTTAAATGCATACCTTTTTTTAAACAACAAGCAATAGCAAACATCCAGGCTTTGCCAAATTCTATATCCGAAGCCATATCTTCCATTGGCAGCTCACTATACATAAAAAGTTCTTTATTTTTCTTATTTAAGACAACACTTTTAAAAAAATCAAGTTCTCCTTTTTTCATTTCTTCTAAGCCGTAATAAGATTTTTCTTTAACTAAATAAAATGGTACACTTGGCACTTTAAGTTCATCAAAATGAATGGCTTTAATATAATCATTTAATGAAAATGTATCTAATTTTTCCAAAAAATGTTTAATACTTTCATTATCATCTGTTTTATAAGAAACTAGAAAGTTAAATATATTATCAGGAGTTTCCAGGTTTGGTATTAATGGTTCTATTATTTTTTTATTTTCATTTGTGTTTATCTTTTTGAATAAATACTGTGTAACTTTTTTCGTGAAATCATCTTTATTTACGGGCGTTCTTGTTTTACTTTTGATTTTTGATAAATAAGAAGCATCATAATTCAAGTAATTAGCAAGTTCCTTTAAATTTAAAGAAAGAGTATCCATTACTAAAAAAAGATTATTTCTAATTATTTCAAAATCATTTTCAGACTGATTATCAAGTTCTATAAATTGTTTTACTAATTCCTCTTTTGTGATTTCATTATTAGTTAACTTTGCTAGGGCTTCTCCAATAATTTTTATCTGGGCAAGGGAAGGGCATCTAAGTCCTGACTTAAAGCGACTAATAAGCGAGGGACTAAAGCCAGTCTCTTTGGCTAAATCTTTTTGACTGATATCGTATTTTTCCAAATAATAACTAAATAATTCTTGTAAACTCATTAAAAATCACTCCTAAGTTGATTATAATATAACATTTTCATAATTTTTATGCAATTTCTGTTTTTGTCATTGACTCTTATGGCAATTCCACTTTTTTATTACAATTTTATTGTATACTTTTCTTAGGTAGGTGGTTTATATGGCTTTGATAAAATGTCCAGAGTGTAAGAAAGATTTAAGCGATGAGGCTTTAGCATGTCCACATTGTGGGTATAAAATTAAAAGCAGTAAAGAAAATTTTAATGTTGTTTCTAGAAGTGTTAATAGTAAGTATTATTTACTAATTCTCATTTTAGTAGTAGGGGGATTTTTAATATATAGTGAGTTCTTTAAAAAAGACTTAAGTAAAGAACAAACAAATACTACTGATTACCAAGAAAACGTAAGTACTCCGAAAAATAATAATGATACAACTACGACGAGTGGCGGTATATATAAAGATCAAAATATTTCGTTTCAAGTACCAAGTGGTTACCAAACTTATAAGGGTAGTGATGGGTTAATTTACGTGGCCGAAAAAATAGATAGTGATGGCGCATATATTCCTTATATAATGGTTGCTAAATATACTAGTTATAACAACTGTGTTACATTCTTAAATGACTTTACTAGTAGTCTTAAAAAAAGTTATCCTGACGTTTTAATAACAATTAGTTTATTATCTAATTACGTTGGTGATCATTATACTTATGGTATTCAATATACTTATACATCAAGTGGGCATAAAGTAGTTGATAATCGATACGCGACTCTTATTAATAATGTGGTTTATATGATTGGTACTAAAGAAGAAAATGTAAATACGACGGCAATTAACAATGCTGCTGCGACTGTAATTAGTTCAATTAGTGAAGGGAGTAAATAACAATGGCTTTAATAAAATGTAGTGAATGTCAAAAAGAAATATCGTCAACAGCGAGTGTTTGTCCACATTGTGGTATCTCGTTAGAAAAAAAGTTTTGCCCAGAATGCGGTAAAAAAGTTGACTTTAAAAGTGATTATTGTAAGAACTGTGGTTATCCATTAAAAGAAAATAATATCGATAATGTTATTACCAAAAACTTAGATAAATTAACAGGTGCTAGATCTAAAAAATATGTTGCTTTTAAAGATTTGTTTAAAAATACTTTTGCAAATCATACCGAAAGTGATCTAGATAACGTTTTTGTCTGTGGGAGTGATAAAACCACACCCAATATAAAAGATATCAATCCTAATAATGCCAGTGCCTGGGTGTATTTCAAAATTCTAGTTTTCTTTCTAATCGCATATATCCCTACTTATATAGGCTATATTGATTATGGCAACGCTAACTTTCTTCCTGCTTTAATTATGCTGGCGGCTTTTGCTATTCCTGTAACTGTTTTAGTTTTCTTTTTTGAAATTAACTTATTTCGCAATATTCCTTTTTATAAAGTTTTAAAATATTTTATAATTGGTGGTGCTGGCTCTTTATTTATTTCAATTCTTTATTATTCTATTGATTATTTTGCTGCTAAGACCGCTGTTTTAAATGTTGAAGGTGCTTTCTTTGTTAGTCTAATAGAGGAAATTGGTAAAATTATTATGATTGCGTTCTTTTGCTTTAAAAATAAGAAATGCAAATATATTTTAAATGGTCTATTAATTGGTGCTGCGGTTGGTGCTGGATTCGGAGCCATTGAAACCTCAGGATACATTTTACGATATGGTATGCAAAGTGGTGTTAGTGCAATGCTAGAAATTATTAAATTACGTGGTTTTTTAGCCCCTGGTATGCATGTTGCTTGGGCTACAATTGAAGGAGGAGCCTTAATGTTTGTTAAAGGTTTTGCACCACTTTCTAAAAAACACTTAAATGATAAAAAGCTTTTATTAATTTGTGCAATTCCTTTAGTTTTGCACTGGCTATGGGATTGTCCAATAAATAGTCCTATGTACATTTTTCATATCGGTCTTACAATTGCTGCATGGTTAGTTATTATCTACTTTATTAATCTTGGTTTAAAACAAATTGATGAAGCCAAAAAATTAGAAAGTGTCAAATAAGGCACTTTTTTAAAATGTTATAAAATTTCTATGCTACAATAAATATGAAGGTGCATATTATGAATATTTATGATTATTTAAATTTTTATCAAGAAAAAACTATAACAGAAATTAATTGGAATATGATGGATAACCTTGTATTATCTATTTTAGCTTATTTGCCAATTTCTTCTTTTAAGGACGCAAAAAGTCTTGGTGAACTTGCAAGTTACGCTGATAGTTTTTCTGGAATTGATATGCCTGGGGTAATGAGTCCGCTTGCTATTAAAATTTTAAAACTTATTAATAACTCTAAAAGATATAAAGACATGTTTATTAGTGATTTTACTAATATTAGAAATGATAAAACGCAGTTTGGGGCAATGTGTGTAAGTATTAGTAATATTAAAACCATTGTTTTTAAAGGCTCAGATGGGACATTTATTAGTTGGCTAGAAAATATTCGTATGTCTTATATGGATAAAACTTATACTGATACTTTAGCTCATAGTTACTTAGAAAAGCATATTACTATGAAAAAAGAAAAAATATTTGTTACTGGTCATAGTAAAGGGGGACATTTAGCTCTTATGAGTAGCTTATTACTTAAGAAAAATAAACTTGTTAAAATTAATAAAATATATAATTTTGATGGTCCTGGGGTCCTAAAAGAAATATATAATAGTCAAAATTATGAGATATTAAAAACTAAACTAGTTAATATTGTTCCAACTGGATCAGTTGTGGGTGTGTGTCTTTATAATGATGAATATCAAGTAGTTAAAAGTTCTAATTTGGCATTTAATGAACATTATCCTGATTCTTGGCAAATATTTGGCGAATTTTTTATACCTGGAAATTTATCTTTGCTAAGTAAGCAACTTCATGAAAATACTACATTAAACTTAGATACACTTGATAGGGAAACTCTTAAAAATACTATAGAAGAGATAAGCGCAAAACTATGTGATAATGTTACTCTTCCAATTCAGTTTGATATTATTAAGTTAAAAGAAACTATTAAAAATATGCCTAGTATTGACACTGATGTTTATAAATATTTAATTAAGGCGTTAGAAACAGTGTTAAGTATTTCAAAAAATAATCAAGATGCCTAATAAATGTGGTAATATATTAAGAGAAGGATAGGTGATAATTAATGCAATTTAAAGATAAAGTTGCTATTGTAACTGGTGGGGCAAGTGGTATTGGGCTTGCTACTGCAAAAAAATTATTAGCTGAAGGGGCTAAAGTAGTTATAGGCGATGTTTCTAAGGATTTAGATAACGTTATCAAAAGCCTAGGAGAAAATGCTATCGGTGTTTATACTGACGTTTCCAAAGAAAGTGACGTTATTAATTTAGTTAATAAGGCGGTCAATACTTTTGGCCATCTTGATTATATGGTAGCTAATGCCGGAGTAGGTGGCTCACCCAACAAACTTGATGATGTGTCTATGGAAGAATGGCAAAATGTCATCGGCATTAACCAAACTGGTATTTACTTATGCGATAAATATGCCATTAAAAGCATGCTAAAAACTGGTGGTGGAGCCATAGTTAATACTACTAGTATGTATGGCTTAGTTGGTAGTCCTACGTCTTATGCATATTCAGCTAGTAAAGGAGCAATAGTTCAAATGACTAGAACAACCTCATTAATGTATGCTAAAGATAATATTCGTGTTAATGCTGTAGCGCCTGGCTATGTCGATACGCCAATTCTCGCTTTAGCTCCTAAAGAAATGAAAGAAGCAATGGCAAGTAGCTTGCCAATTGGTAGATTAGGACGTGATACAGAGATTGCTGAAGCTATATGCTTTTTACTAAGTAATGAATCTTCATTTATAACTGGTTCTATTTTAACTTGTGATGGGGGATTTACAGCTGCATAGTTGTATCTCTCTTTTTTAATAATTCATTTTTCAAAGTAGTTATTTTTTGATATAATATTTTAGAAAGGATACATAGTCTATGAAAAAAAATATAACAATTCAAAAAGATCCTAAAATAAAAGTCCAAAGTAAATATCTAAAATATCTTATGCCTACTAAAGTGTATTTGCAAATTAGTAAAAATGCCCAAATGCAAGTAAAAAAGAGAAATGTCTTAAAAGGTGACATTATATATGTTGATAACAATGAGTCTTTTTATAGTCCTATAAGTGGTACAATCGATAAAATAATTCCTAATAATAAAGATGGTTTTTACCTAGTAATTAAAAATGATTTTAAAGAAAATGCCACTTATAAAGGCTTAAAAGAATTCACAACTATTAAAATAAGAACTGATTTTCTTAATCGTATTAAAGAATGTTCTTTAATTAATTATGAAGAATTAAAAAATATCGACTATTTATTAATAAATGGCATAGATGATGAACCATATATAGCTAACAAAATGATGATTCATACTAATTTTGCTCAAGAGATCATGCAAATGGTTGATATTTTAAAAGATGCCTTTAAAATTAAAAAAGTTTTCTTTTGCCTAAAAGAAACTGATCGGGAAAGTATTGAAAAAATAAGTGACGTTATTGATATATATGATGGTATTTACTTAAAAATAATCGCAGACGTTTATCCATTAAGTTACAATAATGTTTTTCAAAAATATCTTTCTCTTTCTGGCTCTAAGAAAATTTTAACAACTGAAGAAATATATGAATTATATATTGAAATAATTAAAGAAAGAAAAAAAGATACCACATTCATTACTATAACTGGTGATATAGTTGAAAATCCTCTTGTTATTGAAACAAAAATTGGTACACCTCTAAAAGAGATTATCAAAGAAAATATCACCTTAAAAAGTGAAGATTATACTTTAATATTAAATGGTTTGTTAAAGGGTAGGGAAGCAAGTTTAGAAGAAGTTATAATAGATGAACACATTGTTGCCGCCTATTTTATGTCTAAACAAATTCCTAAATCTTTAGAATGTATTAGATGCGGTAAATGTATAGAGGTCTGTCCAAATAACTGTAATCCCTATTATTGCTATTTAAAAAAGACCAAACAACATATTAAAAACTGTAATGAATGTGGTCTATGTACTTACATTTGTCCAAGTCACATCAAACTATACGACTACATAGGAGGAAATAATGAATAAGACATTTATAAATTATGAAAATGACTCTAGTAAAACTAAAAAAGGAGTACTATTAATTCTTTTCTTAATGCTTACTTTTGGTATTTATAAAAATGGGTTCAAATATTATCAAACTAATTTATTAGGTGCTCATGACGTATTAAAAATTGTCCTTTATCCAATTATAAGCATTATTATCCAAGTAATATATATCAAAATAATTCAAAAAAAATCTTTAAAAAGTGAAGATATAATTGAATCTTTAGTTTTAGCTATATTATTGCCTGTAAGATTTCCTCTAAGCCTTTATTTAGTTACCTTACTTATTTATTTTCTAGTTAAATATTTCTTTAAACAAAAAATAAATACGATATCTTTAATATGCTTGTATAAGGTTTTTATTATGATTTGTAACGCTTTTTTAGGTCTTAATTATGAAAACATAATCGAAAATAGCAATCCTTATTTCTATGGTATTGTTGCTACTTTATTTGGTAGTAGTGTCGGGGGCCTTGGAACAACCAACATATTTTTAATAATAATTTTATTTTTAATTATGCAAAATGACTTCTATTATAAAAAAAGCTTAGTGTTTTATATGTTAATGCCATTTTTTCTCTTAACTATTCTTAGTGATGCCTTAACAACTCATAATATCATTATCACAAATTTACTAAATAGTGACATTGTATTTGCTAGTGTGTTTTTATTGCCTGAACCAGGTAAGTCCCCAGCTGTACCTACAGTTGCAAAAATATATGCTTTCTTAATCGGCATATTTAGCTTTTTATTAGTGAATTTTTTCTCTTTAAATGATATGGTCTACTTAGTAATATTAAGTTTTCAAATAATATGGAGTGTAGTACTTTATTATGAAAAAATAAAATTGCATAAAAAAAATTAAAAAATCAATTTTTTTCCTTGACAACATAATATATAATCTCAACTTAAACACTTTTTAGAGACTAAAAGCTCCCTAGGCCTTTATTTATAAGGCTTTAAGGAGCTTTTTAAAT
>CAKOMI010000004.1 GCA_934096605.1 uncultured Bacilli bacterium | reverse complement strand
AAATCTACCCGTGGTAAAGCAAATCCTGTTATGACTAAAGAAATACTTAATGAAGAACTAAATAAATAGTTCTTTTTTCTATGTGAGAAGTGTTACTCACTCCGAATATTTTCGCAAATGCGAAAAAGTTCGGAGTGCAAGTGTTTACAAATTTGGAAATGCGTAGTACAATTTAAAAGAGATTGGGAGGACAATACTAATGAAAGAGATTAGAAGAGATTTTTATTTAAATCAATTGATTAAAAAAGATGGTAATGGACAAATTAAGATAATCACAGGTATTAGAAGATGTGGTAAATCATATTTATTAAAGAATATCTTTTATAAATATTTGTTAGAACATAATGATAAAAGTCATATTATTTATATTCCGTTAGATATAAAAGAAAATGAAGAGTTGCTCGATGGGAATAACTTTATTAAATATATAAGAAATTTAATTAAAGATGATAAAAAATATTATTTACTAGTAGATGAGATTCAAAAAATGGATGACTTTGTACCAGTTTTAAACACCTTCCTTTATGAAGATAATGTTGAGGTATATGTAACAGGTTCTAATGCTAAACTACTTTCTAAGGACGTTGTAACTGAGTTTAGAGGACGTGGTGATGAAATTCATGTGTATCCATTAAGTTTCAAAGAATACTTAGAAGCCTTTCATGGCGACCAATATGAAGCCTATGAGCAATATAGCATTTATGGTGGATTACCTTATACTCTTTCTTTTGAAACAGATAATGAACGTTCAAAGTATTTAAAAAATCTTTTTGAAGAAACATATATAAGAGATATAATTGAAAGAAATAATATTACAAATGTAGAGGAGCTAAATGAGTTATTAAATATAATTTCTTCTCAAATAGGTTCACTTACTAATCCTCATAATTTACAAAACACTTTTAAAAGTGAAAAAAATATGAATTTAAGTGATAAAACAATTAGTAATTATTTAGATTATTTTGTTGATGCCTTTTTGATAACTAAGGCTTTAAGATACGACGTTAAGGGAAAAAAGTATATTAATTCACCTTATAAATATTATTTTGAAGATATAGGACTTAGAAATGCAAGATTAAACTTTAGACAAATTGACAAAGGCCACATTATGGAAAATATCATCTATAACGAACTTTTGCGAAGAGGTTATAATGTTGATATTGGTGTTGTAGAAATGAATGAAACTAATACAGATGGAACACGTTCTAAACCACAATATGAGGTAGATTTTGTTTGCAATCAAGGAAATAAAAGAATTTATATTCAATCAGCATATGAAATGCAAGATACTTTAAAAGAGCGACAAGAAAGAAAATCTTTGGTAAATATTAATGATTCATTTAAGAAAATAATAATTTTAGGTGATGTTAGTAAACCAAGAATGGATGATTATGGCATAGTTACAATGGGAATATTTTATTTTCTATTAAATGAAGATAGTTTAGACAAATAATATTTAATTATTAATTTTGTTGTTAGGAGGTTATTTTATGCCAGAAATAGCAGAGGTAGAAACAGTTAGAAATACGTTAAAAGAAAGAATATTGCATAAAAAAATAAAGAGTATTGATATTTATTATAATGGGATTTTATTAGATAGCGAAGATACTTTTAAAAATACTTTAATTGGTAGAGAATTTATAGATATTAAAAGAATTGGTAAGTGGTTACTATTTGAAACTGACACACACTATTTGTTAAGTCACTTAAGAATGGAAGGCAAATATTTTATTAAAGATGAGCATGAACCCATCGCAAAACATGAACACATTGTTTTTAACTTTGTTGATGGCGTTACACTAAGATATCATGACACTAGGAAATTTGGCCGTATGAAAGTACTTAAAAAAGAAGAATTATATTCTTTTGAATGTATTAAAAAGCAAGGAATTGAACCTATAAGTGATAAACTTACAAAAGAATATTTATACAAAAAATTAAAGAATAAAAAAATCCCTATGAAAACCTTGATGCTTGATCAAACGATTATATCTGGTCTTGGTAATATTTATGCCGATGAGGTACTTTTTGAAGCAGGTATTTTACCAATGCGACTTGGAACTACTATAACAGAAGAAGAGTGCGAAAAAATTATTAAGGCCGCGAAAGACATAATCACAAGAGCTATCGCTATGGGTGGAACTACTATTAGAAGTTATACCAGTAGTTTAGGGGTTACCGGTAGATTTCAAGAGTGTTTAAGTGTTCATAAAAGAGAAAATGAAAAATGTAAGGCGTGTGGTACCGTTATTAAACGGGTGAAAATAGGTGGTAGAAGCACATATTATTGCGAAAATTGTCAAAAATAAAGAAAAAAACTTGAACATGCAGCTTTTAAGTGTTATCATTTATTTATAAATCAGTGATCAAAAGACATGATAAAAAGAACTACTTTTTAAAGAGAGATAGTGGTGGTGGAAACTATTAAAGTAACTTTTTATTACTCCTTTTGTAGAGATTTAATAAAATCCGGGTTAAACCGTTATCTTAAATTAAGTTAATGTAGGGATGGTACCGTCTTAAATAGACTCCTTTTAGTACTATTCCTTTTTTAGTGGGGATGTTATGAAAGAAAAGAAATTTGGCCACGCGATAAGCGTATATCAGTTTATGAGTCTATGGGGTCTTTTATGTAAAAAGAAAGAAAATATTAAAATATCACATGAAATAATGATGAGAAAATTAAGTTTAAGGAATGAAAAGTTTCCAGAACAAATTAAATATCCAAAAAGGGTTAAAAGAGAGTTTATTAATGAACAAGATTTACTTCTAGGAGATATGTACTTAGTATTTGATGATTATGGTAAGACTCAGTGCTATCACATAAATCGTAGTATTACTCTTTTAAATAATGGTACTGAAGAAGAAAGAGCTTTAAAAAGAGAACAAGCTTTAAGTGAGTATTCTCCTAATCAATCTATGAAACCAGGTTATATGAAATACCTTTATCGTAAGGCTAAAAAAGGCCTTTTAGAAATAGAAGCGCGAAGAGAAATGAGTACTTTAGAAGAAGCCACAAGAGAAGAAGAAAGTTTAATGGTAACTGATAAACTTGGAAGACTTACAAAAGTCAAAAAAAGAAGAACCAGATATTAGAAAGAAGGAATTATAATGATAAATATAAAAGAAGATGAATATTTAAGTAAGATTAACCATAGTTGTGCTCATGTTTTAGCCCAAGCGGTAAGACATTTGTATCCAGAAGCTAAGTTTTGGGTAGGCCCAGTAATTGAAGAAGGTTTTTATTACGATATAGATTTAGAAGGTAAAACACTAACTAATGAAGACTTAGAAAAAATAAGTAAAGAAATGAAGAAAATCATTAAGGATGGTAAACGTATCATAAGACATGAAATAACTAAGAGTGAAGCTTTAGAAATGTTTTCTAGTGACCCATACAAAATAGATTTAATTAATAATATGGCAGATGATGAAACAATTTCTTGCTATTCCCAAGGTGACTTTACAGACTTATGCCGAGGACCTCATGCTGATACTGTAAAAGAGTGTAAGTATTTTAAATTACTTAAGTTTTCAGGGGCTTACTATAAAGGTGATAGCAAAAATAAAATGCTTCAACGTATATATGGCGTATGCTTTAAAACAGAAGAAGAATTAAATAATCATTTACAAGAACTAGAAGAAGCAAAAGAAAGAGATCATAGAAAAATTGGCAAAGATTTAGGAATATTCATGTTTTCTGATTTAGTAGGTAAAGGACTTCCTATGTGGCTACCTAATGGTTTTATTGTAAGAAGAGCATTAGTAGATTATATTACTGATAAAGAAATTGCACATGGGTATAAGCATGTTATGACACCATCTTTAGGTAGTGTTGATTTATATAAAACAAGTGGACACTGGGATCACTATAAAGAAGATATGTTTCCTGCTATGGAATTAGATAATGAATCTTACGTTTTAAGACCAATGAACTGTCCACATCATATGATGATGTTTAAAAATAGTATGCATTCATACCGGGATTTACCAGTTCGTATTGCTGAGATTGCAAACGATTTTAGATATGAAGCAAGTGGGGCTGTATGTGGAATTGAAAGAACAAGAGCCTTTACGCAAAATGATTCCCATATTTTCTGTGCTCCTTCCCAAATTAAGGAAGAATTTAAAGCAGTTATAAATTTGATATTAGATGTTTACAAAGACTTTGGTTTTAAAGATTATCGTTTCCGTCTTTCACTAAGAGATAAAAATGATACAGAAAAATATTTTGGTAATGATGAATTATGGGCTAAAAGTGAACAAGAATTACGTGAGGTTTTAGAAGAAATTCATGCTGACTATTATGAAGCAGAAGGAGAAGCTGCATTCTATGGACCTAAATTAGATGTCCAAGTTAAAAGTGCAATTGGTCATGATGTTACTTTATCAACTGTACAACTTGATTATCAATTACCAGAAAGATTTGATTTATCTTATATAGATGAGGCTGGTGAAAAAGAAAGACCAGTTGTTATTCACAGGGCTATATTAGGTTCACTAGATCGCTTTATTGCTTTCCTACTTGAAGAAACAAAAGGAGTATTACCTATGTGGCTTGCACCAGTAATGGTAAATATTATTCCGGTAAATTTAGAATATCATATGGAATATGCTAAACAAATTAGCGATTTACTTGCTTCTAATTATCGTGTAAATCTAGATAGCCGTAACGAAAAACTAGGTTACAGAATGCGTGAGTCAGTTATTAAAAAGATTCCGGTAACTGTTATTCTAGGTCAAAAAGAGGTTGATGATAAACTTATTAGTTATCGTTTATATGGCAGTGAAGAAACACATACAGTTAGTGTAGAAGAATTTCTTTCTTATTTACAAGAAAGAATAGATAAAAGAAATTAGAGATTTTAGTGTTGACTATTTTCTCTTTTTTATTTAGAATAAAGACAATTTAAAGGGGAATGATTATGCAAGAATTTCAAAAAGTATATCCATTTGCTACAGAAAATGTAAAAGATTCTTTAGCCCACTTAGATTTACAAAATAAGTCAGTTTTAACAGTTGGCTCTTCAATGGATCAAGCTTTTGATGCCATACTTTATGGCTCTACAAAAGTGACTGTTTTTGATATTAATGCTAATACTAAGAAATTTTATGAATTAAAAAAAGCTCTTTTATATGAAACAGATAGACGTTCATTTTATGATAAACTATTAAAGCAAAATATTTTATATGATGATATAACTTTGAAAAGTACAGTTTATAGAGTTTGTAAATATTTAGAAAGTGATGAAACATATGAGTTATTAAAACAAAGACTTGTTACGGCATCTATTTCTTTTGTTACTGGCGATATCTTTAAAATTGATGATTTTTTGAGTTCTTCAGATAAATTTGATAGCATTATTCTTTCTAATATTTTACAATATTTAGAGTATTTTGTGCCTAAAGATGAAAATGTATATTCTTATTTAAGAGAAATATTTTTGGGAATTGAAAATCATTTAGAAAATAATGGAATTATGGAACTATGTTATTTATATTCGGTTATTAAAAATGGGCAAGTTTTAATGAATACACCTTTAGCAATTTATAATTTGCCAAAAGTTTTAGAAATATTTGGGGATAAAACACTTTTCTTAGAGGGTGTTTTACCATTTATTGAAAAATCTTCTTATACTGATGCTATTTTGACATATAGGAAAAATTAATATAGTATGTGATAATTGATAAAAAGTTAGATAAGGACTTGAAAAGATATTTCTTTTTATGCTAAACTAGGTATTGTAAATCGTTAAAGAAAGATTAGTAGTAAGATATTATTTTATATAGAGATATTGTGGTTGGTGGAAACAATAGAAAATAAGCTTATGAATCTCCTTTCTAAGAGGAGTTAATCACTCCCGGTGAGTAGCCGTTATTGTAAATTAAGTTAATTAAAGGATGGTACCGCATAACAAGTTTGCTCCTTAGTATGTGGTATCTTTTTCTTTTTTAGGAGGGTCTATGTTTAGTGAGGAAGAAATTAAATTTTATAGAGGGTTAGATATTTACTCGCGTAGTGAAGCTTTAGTAAATCGCTTTTTTAAAAGTAAAATTGATAAGTCTAATCATGATTACCGAGAACATTTAAGACATGTTAGTGAAGATTTTACAAATAAAAAAGTAAAAAGTTTAGCCTTATTACATGATATATTAGAAGATACAGAAGTAACTAGTAGTGATTTACTTAACATTGGTTATAGTAAAGGTGAGGTTGAAGTTTTAGAAATCCTTACTAATACTTGGGATAACTATGAAGAATATATCGATAATATATTAAATAGTAATAATAAAATTGCTTTAAATATTAAAGTTAAAGATTTACTACATAATATGGACTTAACTAGACTTAAAAAAATAACACCAAGAGATATTAAAAGAGCCAAGAAATATTTAAATGCGTATATTAAAATTATAGAAACGTTAGAGGGAGAAGAATATGATAGATATTAAATTAATTAGAGAAAATAAAGAATTAGTAAAGGAAAATATTAGAAATAAGTTTCAAGATGAAAAAATATGTTTAGTAGATGAAGTTTATGACTATGATAAAGAGGTTCGTGAAACACAAACAAAGAAAGATAACTTGATTGCTGAGAAAAAGCGTATGAGTGCTTTAATTGGGACTTTGATGAAAGAAAAAAATATTAGTGAAGCTGATAGAGTAAAGGTAGAAATCAAAAAGTTTGATGAAGAAATAGAAAGTCTTGATAAAAAACAAAATATTCTTAATGAAGAAATTAAAAGTAGAATGATGGTTATTCCTAATATAATGGATAAATCTGTACCAATTGGCCATGATGATAGTGAGAATGTTGAGGTTGAAAGATTTGGAGAACCTGCCCAGCCACCTTATGAAATACCATATCATGCTGATATTATTAATAGACTAGGCGGTATGGATAAAGAAAGTGCTGGCCGTACTAGTGGGGAAGGTTTTTATTATTTACTTGGGGATATTGCAAGACTTCATGAAGCAATGCTTGCCTATGCAAGAGACTATATGATTAATAAAGGTTTTACTTATGCTATTCCACCATTTATGATTCATAGTGACGTTGTAACAGGTGTTATGTCTTTTCCAGAGATGGAAGCAATGATGTATAAAATTGAAGGTGAAGATTTATATTTAATTGGTACTAGTGAACATAGTATGATAGGACGTTTTAAAGGACAAATGGTTAAGAAAAGTGATTTGCCAATTAAAATGACAAGTTACTCACCATGTTTTAGAAAAGAAGGTGGATCTCACGGTCTTGAAGAACGTGGCTTATACCGAGTTCACCAATTTGAAAAACAAGAAATGATTGTTTTATGTGAGCCAGAAGATTCTATGAAATTCTATGAAGAAATGTGGAAATACACTGTTGAAATCTTTAGAAATATGGATGTGCCAGTAAGACAACTTGAATGTTGTAGTGGCGACTTAGCTGACTTAAAAGTCAAATCTTGTGATATTGAGGCTTGGAGTCCTAGACAACAAAAGTATTTTGAGGTTGGATCTTGTTCAAACCTTGGTGATGCCCAAGCAAGAAGATTATCTATAAGAGTAAAAGGTGACAAAGAAAATTATTATTTACATACTTTAAACAATACTTGTCTTGCAACACCTAGAGGTTTAATAGCGGTAATTGAAAATAATTATAAAGAAGATGGTTCTGTTTTAGTTCCTAAAGTTTTACAACCATATATGGGTGGTTTAGAAGTTATTAAACCAAAAGAACTGTAATTATTTATGGTTCTTTTTTGCTTATGGAGTGTGTTATGAAAGAAGTTGTTTTTGCTACTAGTAATGAGAGCAAGTTAAAAAGATTTAAAAGTGGTTTAGAAAAGAAAGGAATAAAATTATTATCTTTAAATGACGAAGGCGTTAGTATAAATGTCAATGAAAATGGTAATACAGCAATCGAAAATGCCAGTTTAAAAGCTTATGCCGGCCATGTAGCAACCCAAAAAATTACGATTGGGATGGATGATAGTTTGTATCTGTGTGGTGTACCTGATAATTTGCAACCTGGTTTATTCGTAAGAAGAGTAAGTGGTCGTGTATTAAGTGACAAAGAAATGATTGAACACTATATTTCTTTAGTTAATCAGTATGGCACTGATGGCAAATTACCAGCCAAATGGGTTTATGGTATGGCCTTGGTAGATATAAATGGTAATATCCATACTTATACTTGGGAAAAGGGAGGATTTTATTTAACTAATAAACAATCGGATATTATAAATCCAGGTTACCCTTTAAACTCTATATCTAAGTATGAAAAAATTAATAAATATTTTACGGATATTACTAAGGAAGATAAAATACCTGATACTCTTGAAAGTGATGTAATAGATTTTATCGTTAGCCATGTTTAGAAAGAGGTGAAAATATGAATGATGCAGTTGTTTTGTACGTTTTTTATCGTAAAGACGCCTATTTTATAAATGTTTTAAAGGATTATACTAATTTTACTTTTATAGATATTCCAATTGATTATGCTTTAAGATTTCAAAAAGAAGGATTAACCAGTTACTTTTCAAAATATACTGATAAAAACATGTATATCATAAGTGATGATATCTCTTCAGGATTTGTTTTATCTTACTTAGATGAACACGAAATTCCCAATTTAAAACAAGCTTTTTTATATTTTATAAGTGGTTTTACTGGTAAGTTAGAAAAAAGTGCAGCTATTGCTAGTCATAATTATGAATTATATATTAATAATGATTATTCAAAGTTTAAGAAAGATATTCTTTATATGATAGGTAAAGAAGGCTTAAAAAGAAAGTAAAAAACTTATAGGAGGAGAATATGCACAGATGTAGTTGGTGTAATTTAAATAATCCCTTATATATAAAGTATCATGATGAAGAATGGGGTAAATTAAATTTAGAAGAAAGTTACTTATTTGCCATGTTAATACTTGAATCTTTTCAGGCAGGACTTTCTTGGGAATGTGTTTTAAATAAAAGAGAAGCTTTCTATAAGGCATATGATAATTTTGATATAGAAAAAGTTATTTTATATGATGAAGATAAAATAAATAGTCTTTTAAATAACAAAGATATTATAAGAAATAAACTTAAAATAAAGGCTAGTATAAATAATGCTAGAATATTTAAGAAAATAGAAAACGAATATGGTAGTTTTAAAGCATACTTAATGACTTTTACTAAAAATAATATCTTATATGAAACAGGTCTTACTACTAATTATTTATCAGATATAATATCACTTGATCTTAAAAAAAGAGGAATGAAGTTTGTTGGCTCAACTATTATATATTCTTATTTACAAGCAATAGGTGTGATTAACTCTCATGATGAAAATTGCTTTATGTATGAAAATGTTATAAAATAGTATTGTAGTTTTAAATAATTATACAAAATGGAGGTTAATTTTTATGGAAAATAAGTTTAATTTAACTCGAGAACAAAATGTTTTTGTGGCCAAAAGAAATATTGTTGATTATATATGGAAAAGTGCTAATTTAGAAGGAATTGGTGTTACTTATCCAGAGACACAAGCTATATTTGATGGGGGTATTGTTAATGGTTTAACAGTTGATAATATAATTGCTATTAATAATTTGAAATATGCTTGGCAATTTATTTTGGAAAATGATGGTACTGATTATGATTATAAAACTCTTTGTCATTTGCACAAACTTACATGTGATAAATTAGTAATGGATCAAAATTTAGGTGTATTACGAACGACACCTGTTAATATTGGCGGAACTAGTTGGAAACCACAATTTCCAATCGAAAGTCAAATAAAGGAAGAATTAAGTGAAATACTTAGTGATAATGATAAATCTAAAACAGAAATAGCCCTAGATGCAATGCTATATATTATGCGAAGACAAATGTTTATAGATGGAAATAAACGAGTTGGCATGCTCTTTGCTAATAAAATTATGATCGATAATGGATGTGGAATTATTACAATTTCACAAGCTAATCAACCAATCTTTTTTGAAAAATTAATTAAATATTATGAAACAGGAGATAGCAAAGATTTAAAAGAATGGCTTTATGAGACTAGTATTGATGGAATTAATCTTTAATCTTTTTTAACTAAACATGCCCGCTTAATATGTGGGTTTGTTTTTTTTGTAAATAGTGTGTCTATTAATGGTAAAGTTTGCCAATATATGATAAACTTATTTTAAGAGTAACGATAGTTATTCTAGTAAAGAGAAAATGTTGTATTTAGAAAGAGGTAGATAATATGGGATTTATTAAAGCATTTTCAGGAGCTATTGGTGGCACTTTTGCTGATCAATGGGTAGATTTTTATAAACCAAGGACTGATATTTCAGCAACGGCGGCAGTTTTTAGTGCAGTACCACAATCACAAAATAATGGTCGTGGCGAGAACTATAAGGGTTCAGAAAACATTATTAGTAATGGTAGTAAAATTGTTGTACCAGAAGGGACAGCACTTGTTACTATGGAGCAGGGCCAAATTACTGGTTTAATTGCAGAACCTGGTGGATATGAATTTAGAAGTAATGATCCAAATTCAAAAAGTATATTTTCAGATGGTATTTTTGCATCTCTAGGAGCTAGTTTTGATAGATTTAAATTTGGTGGTCAACCAGGTACAGAACAACTTGCTTTTTATGTTAATTTAAAAGAAATACCTAATAATAAATTTGGAACTCAATCAGAAATTTATTGGGATGATGCCTTTTTAAATACACAAGTTGGCGCAATAACAAGAGGTACTTATACTTTGAAGATTGTTGATCCAGTGTTATTTTTGAAAAACTTTGTACCAACTAAGTATTTAGTAGCTGGAGCACCAGTGTTTGATTTAGGTGATTTAGATAATGAAGCAGGAACACAACTATTTAATGAAGTAGTTGGAACATTATCCGCAGCATTTGCTAATTATACAAACGATCCAAGTAAAGGAAATAGAATTTCTAAAATTCAAGCCGATCAAATTGGTTTTGCTCAAGCTATGAGTAGTGCTGTAGAAGATGCTTATCAATGGCGCAGTACTCGTGGTATTGAAATTGTTAAGACAGCTATTTTAGCAATTGAATACGATGAAGACACTAAAGCATTACTTAGTGACGTTAAAAAGGCTGATGCTCTATCTGGAGCAAGAGGAAACTCATTTATGCAACAATCAGTGGCTCGTGGTATGGAAGCGGCTGGTAACAATGGCGGTGGCACTGGTATGGCTTTCATGGGAATGGGCATGAATGCAGCAGGTAATATGATGGGAAGCGTAAATAACGATGGCTCATCTGTAACCAATCCGTTTATAAATGTCAATCAAAATCCGGCTCCAGTAGCACCTGAGGCAGTAGCGACTGAAGCAGTTGCATCAGAACCAGTAGTTCAAAGTTCTGATGAAGTAACAGCGCAACCAGCACAACCAGCAAATGACCCTTATGCTGAACTTACTAAATTAAAAGGCCTTTTAGATAATGGCATTATTACTGAAGAAGATTTTAATGCTAAGAAAAAACAACTATTAGGATTATAAAATGATGGAAGGTCAAGAAAACCTTTCCCAAACAAATATGACTACTAATGAGCCTACAATTATCCAAACTGATGTAGGCTCTCATAATGGTCAAAATAAATGTCCAAAGTGTGGGGCAACCGAAATCACTTTAAATCCAAATACTGGTTTGTTACGTTGCGAATTTTGTAGACATGAATTTGCAGCAGAAAAGATAAGTGCTTTAGATAAAGATATTGATACTTTACAAGGTGAGTTTATGGGTTCAGGTACTAGTGATATAAAGGCTAGTACTAATGAATTTTTGACTTTTAAGTGTAGTAGTTGTGGGGCTGAGGTTGTAATAGATTCTAGTAGTGCGGCTAGTGCAAGATGCCACTGGTGCCGTAATGTTTTAAGTATAAATGAACAGATTCCAAATGGCATGATACCAGACGTTGTTTTACCATTTAATGTACCTAAAGAAGAAGCTAAAAACTTAATAACTAAATTTGTTGGTAAAAGAAAGTTTTATGCTCATCCTAAGTTTAAACAAGAATTTAAAACTGATAATATTATGGGTGTTTATTTTCCATATCTGTTAGTTAGTATGAATGCTCATGATACACTATCTGGTGAAGGTGAACACTTAGCTCGTAAATATACCCGTGGTAGTGGCGAAAATACTAAGTATTATTATGATGCCGATGTCTATCAAGTAATGCGTGATTTTGATATATCTATTCATGGTTTAACTATTGAATCTAGTTTAGATAAATTAAATAAAAATAGCAATAAAACTAATAATATCATTAATGCTATTATGCCTTTTGATATTGAAAATTGTGTTAAATTTAATGCTAATTTTCTAAAAGGGTATACATCTGAAAAAAGAGATGCTAACATAAGTACAATTAAACCAATTGCTTATAAAGAAGCAAAAGACGTTTCTAAATTTGCTGTTAATGATACATTATCGTCTTACGATCGTGGAGTAGCGTGGAAAAGTGAAAACTTCACAGTTACTGGCGAGTTATGGCAAGCGGCTTATTTACCAGTTTGGCTATATAGTTATGTTGAACACAAAGGAAGTAATACACTAACACATTATGTAGCGGTTAATGCAAGAACAAAAGAAACAATGGGTAGTGTACCAATTCATATGCCTAAATTACTTGGAGTATCTTTTTTGGTAGAAATTCTTGGTATCTTAGCAATGCTAAATATCGATTTTGATTATAATTGGTTGTTTTTACTTTCTGGTATTATTTATTTTATCATTATATATTTAAGATATCGCAACACTGATGCAAGACATGCTTATGAAACAGAAACTAAAAGTAATGTTAGAAATCTAAATAAAAGTGATAAATATGTAACTAGAAGAACTGGTTTATCTAATCCTTATATTGAAGGATGCAATAATAAAATAGTTAATAATTCTGTTACGTCTAATATAATTGATTCTTTTGCGAATCAAAGTGTACTTACTAAAATAGTAAAAGATAGTATTGATGAAACGTTAAAAAAATAAAAAGAGGAGTTTAGAAATATATGTTATGTAATACGTGTGGGACACAGAACCCAGAGGGATCAAAATTCTGTATGAAATGTGGTAGTGTTTTTACAAGTACAAATGCTAATCAAAGCTTAAATGATAATAATGTTAGTAATATGAATACTACTACTAATATGGGCGTTAATCCTAGTTATAATGGAATAAACCAAAATGCTCAATTTGAAAATACAATTAATCAAAACACAAATATGGCTAATCAAAATGTAAATAATTCTTATAATTCTAATATAAATCAAGGAATGAATTATAATTCTAATGTCGTGTCAAATAATGTTAATGCAACAGTTACTCAAACAAAAAGTGACCAGATTGGTACTTTAAATATATTTGCTTTTATAATAGCAGTTATTTTGAAACCAATCAGTAGCTTTAAAGGGTCAGTACAAAAACTAGAAAAGCAAAAAAATTCTATTGTTTTAACAATTGTACTGGCAATAGTTATGATGATTGCTAATTTAGCTAAAACGGTTATTAATACCGTTAGAGAATATAATTATTTTAAAGGAACTTATTCTTGGAATTGGGATAATTTAAAAGATTTTAAATGGTTTAGTGTAATTGGTAAGAATTTTTTAATTTATTTGTGTGCATTTTTAATAATTGCTGGAGTCTTTTATTTAGTTAGTTTAATTTTTAAAAAGACTTTACCTTACTTGAAATCTTTAGCAATTGTAGTATCAGCTTTTATTCCTGGAGTAATTGGTGGAATGATTGTTGGTCCATTACTAAGTTTTATTTATACACCACTTAGTATGCTTGTAATTGCTTTATCAATTGTTTATTCAATAACAATTTTATATGAACTTATTAATGATGAGTTAAAATTAGAAAGTGATCAAAAAGTATATTTTAATATAGTATGCTATAGTGTAATAATAGTAATTGGTTATTTTGCTTTTACTAAATTAATTGCTAGTAATTTAAACAATCCTTTAAAAGTTATTAACAATTATAAAGATATAAGTAATTATTTTAAATAATAAATAGCAACGGACTACGTTGCTATTTATTAAAAAAGGAGTGAGTAGTGTGTATTGTCCAAAATGTGGTAATAAATTGCAAGATAATCAATGCTTTTGCAATAATTGTGGATATAAATTAGAAAATAATAATATTGATATAATAAATGAAAATAATAGTAATTTTACGGAAGAAATTAATCAAAAGATATTTAAAGCGACTACGTCAGTTAAATCTATAATTTCTAAATATAAAAAGCAATTAACATTTGGTAGTGGTGTTTTAATTTGTTTAGTATTTATATATGTAGTTTATGGATTATTATTTGGTTATACTAAGTTAAAATGGAATGATGAATATAAAGATTTATCACTTGATTTAGTAACGCAAAGTAATGTTAAGTTAGGCTTTTTATTCGATGATGATAAAAATTTGAATAAATTAAAAATTGAAAGTACCTGTGGGGATTATGAACTTAAAAATAAAGAAATAAGCTGGAATTTAACTGATTCTTTAGGAAAGTGTTCTGTTAATATTTCTTATAAATTAAGGAAGATAACAAAAAATTATAATGTGGTTGACCCATACGCTGAGGATCATGAACTTTATTTAGATGCCGATGAAATAAAGTATGAAGATGGGATAGACAGTGATGAAGATGGTCTATCTAATATTTTAGAAAAAGAGTTAGGGACAAATCCTTTACTTAGTGATAGTGACATGGATGGACTAAGTGATTATGACGAAACAAACGTTTATAAAACAGACCCATTACAAGCAGACACTGATGGTGATGGAGTTAGTGATTATGATGAAATACAACTTGGATTAGACCCTTTAAAAGAATGTTCTTTTGTCGATAATGTTAAAGATGGTGATAGAACTTTAAGTTATAATCTCACTGAAAAAAATGTTAAAATGAGTTTGACTGGTAAGAAAAATATAGCAAATACTTCCGTTACTGTTTATAAAACTAATGCTTTTGAAAAATTGGCTGTATTAAATAATGTTTATAATTTTTATACTGAGGGAGTCTTAGATGAAGCAGTAGTAGAAATACCGTATGATCTAGCTAGTTTAGAAGAAAAAAATATCAGTGAAGATGAATTAACTTTATTTTATTTTAATGATGAAACAAAGAAATTAGAACTTGTTAGTTCTTCAGTTGATAAAGAAAAAAAAGTAGTAAAAGCAACTTTGAAACATTTTTCTAAGTATGTACTTGGCAACAAAAAACTTGACCAAGTAAATAATGATACTAACATTATGTTTGCTATAGATAATTCTATATCAATGTATACAACAGAACAAATGACTGAGGCTGGGTATGGCTTATCTACTGGAGCTATAGGTAATGATAAAAACTTTAAAAGACTTACTCTTACTAATAAAATGATAGGTATGTTTAATGGTGGCTATAAATTTAGTGTAGCTGAATTTTCAGGTGATTTTGTGCAAATAAATACGTTTACAACTGCATCAGATGTGGCTATAGACGCGGTTAACAGTATGAAAAGTTATTGGCATAGTAATTCTCGTGGGACGGATATTATAACGGCTTTAAATAGTGGTATTTCTAAGTTTACAAAAGCTGATGATAACAATTACTTAATAATTCTTACTGATGGAAGAAATACTGAAGGTTCACTTGATTCTGATAAGGAAGATATTTTAAAGAAAGCGAAAAAAAGCAATGTTAAAGTATGCGCAATTGGTCTAGGTGACAGTATTGATACAGATGCATTAGAGTATATTGCTAATAATAGTGGGTGTGCGTATTATAATGCTACTGATGATAAAGCTTTAGATGAAATTTATGCAATCGTAGGTAAGAATATTAACTATAATTTAGAAGACGTTGATGGTGATGGTACTATTGATGGAACTAATATTGCTGATAGTGGGTTTGTTGTTTCTAGAGATGGTTTTTCTTTTCGTAATTATGGCACTAATTTATCAGACGGTGGTCATTGTTATGGAATGGCTACAGTAGCTGAACTTTATTATACTAAAAAATTGCCATTGCAAATGGAAGCAAAAACTATAAATCATTTAGAAGAAGATTATAATGTTTATGGCTATGATTTAAGTAAAACTTATTTTAAAAACTACAATAATTTATATGATTATAAACTTAAAACAAATATTTTAAAATATACTTTTGGCTATGAGACTTTTGATGAAGAACAACCAAGTGATTTATTTAGTCTTTCTGGCGATACTTTAGGATATAGTGAAATGTATAAAAATGAACTTAATGATTCTAAATTATATGATTTTATTACTTATAAAAGTACTTTAGATAAAAAAACACAATTAGAACGATGGGGAGTTAATTATACTAATGCTGAAAAAGTTTTGCTGAATGAAGATAAAATGCAATCTAGCAGTGTAATTAATAATCAAGATAAACAAATTTTAAATGCAATTTATTCTTCCTTTGTTAAACAATTTGAAACGAAATTTTATTCATCATCATCTGATTTTGTGTCATGGCTTGGAAATGTATTAAAAGTACAAACTACTGTAAAATTAAATTCAAATGCTTTTATTGAAATGTTAAAAGAAAGATTAAATGATGGTGATGCCCCTGTTATTGCTTCTAATTTTAATGGGGGAGGACACGCAATAAATGCAATTAGTCTTGTTCAAGATATAGATGATGCGAACCATTACTATATCGGTGTTTATGATAATAATGCTCCGGGTGAAAAAAGATATGTTGATATAAAATGCAATAAAAATTCTTGTGTTACAATGGCTAATAAATATTATTCAAAAAGTAATCAACCAATTAAGATTAATTTTTCATTAGAAGATGATTTAAAATATTTCGAAAATTAATGTTATATGCTTGAGAGGAGAGGTTTATATGATATGTCCAAAAAGAAAGGAGTGGTGTTATGCGTAGTAATTTGTTTATTAGATTTTTAATAAGTTTACCAGTTATTTTAATAACTTTGTACTTTATTCCTTTTCTAGGAGTTTGCCTTTGTATTTTAAAGTTGTTTATAGATTACTCTAGAAATAAGAAAATAATGGCTGTTTGTTTTATAGTACTTGGTATATTTATCTTTGTTCCAAGAATTATTTATTTAATTCCTAATTTAAAGAGTGCTATTCCTGATATAGAATTATTTTTAAATCATGATATATACTTAAATGGTTTGGTGCCATATGGCAAAAGATTAATAATATTAGGTGTTATTTTCTACGTTGTAAGTTATATAATATCTTATGTAAGTATTAAGAGCTATAGTGCTTTAAATAAATATATGACTAAGCAAATTAATAGGGATAATGAAATAAGAAAAGAAAATGATTTAGTAATGCAAGAAAAAAGAGAAAAAGCCAAAAACACAAAAGTTATTAAGTGTCCTTATTGTGGCGCTGATAATACTTTAACTAGTACAACTGGTGTATGTGCTTTTTGTAGAAAAAGTTTAAATAATAAGTAAAAGTAAATAATATCCCATTCCAAAAAACTCCACAGTGGAGTTTTTTTGGAATGAAATACTTATAATATTAAATATTTAGAGATTAGTGATAATATGTAAATGAAATATTTTGGCTTGTTTTAAAGATAAAGAATTGGTAAAATATAGTTTGTTAGATGGAGTGGTTGTATGAAATTACCTAATTTAGAAAAAGCTAAAATAAGAACGAATAGTAAAACAAAAACTGAAGAGATTGAGTATTTTGCAAGTGATAAGTTTGCCGGTAAAAAATATTTTATTAGAACTTATGGTTGTCAGATGAATACACATGATTCAGAACAAATCGTAGCTATATTAAAAAACTTTAAGATGGAAGAGACAAGTACTTTGGAAGAAGCAGATGTTATTGTTTTAAATACATGTGCTATAAGAGAAAATGTTCATGATAAAGTGTTTGGCTATTTAGGAAGAATTAAACATTTAAAAAGAGAAAAACCTGATATCATCGTGGCTATTGGCGGCTGCATGAGTCAAGAAGAAAATGTGGCCGAAGAAATACTTAAGAAACACCCTTATGTCAATATAGTGTTTGGTACCCATAATATTCATGAACTTGCTAATTATCTAGTTAATGCTAGTAATGATTCACAAGATATTGAGGTTGATAGTATAGAAGGAGTAGTCTTAGAAAATACCCATTATGAAAGAGATTCTAAAATAACGGCTTGGGTAAACATTATATATGGCTGTGATAAGTTCTGTACATATTGCATTGTCCCTTATACAAGAGGAAAAGAACGTTCAAGAAAAATGGAAGCTATCTTAAATGAAATAACCGATTTAAAAAATAAAGGCTATCAAGAGGTTACTTTACTTGGGCAAAACGTTAATGCCTATGGCCATGATTTAGATGAAAACATTGAATTTGGAGACTTACTAGAACAAGTGGCTCTTACAGGTATACCAAGAGTTAGATTTGTAACTAGTCATCCATGGAACTTTACTGATAAGATGATCGACGTGATAAGTAAATATGATAATGTTATGCCTTATATCCATTTGCCTTTACAAAGTGGTTCTTCAAGAATTTTAAGATTAATGGGTAGACGTTATACCAAGGAAGAATATTTAAGTCTTTATAAAAAAATGAAAAGTCGTATTCCAGGTGTTGCTATTACAACTGATATAATTGTTGGTTTTCCTGGCGAGACAGAAGAAGACTTTAAAGAAACATTAGAAGTAGTTGACGAGTGCAAATTTGATGGAGCTTACACATTTATCTTTAGTCCAAGAGAAGGAACTCCTGCTAGTAAGATGCGTGATGATACACCTTTAAGTGTTAAAGAAGAAAGATTACATATTCTAAATGAAAAAATTAATAAATATTCCAAAATACATAATGAAGAATATGTTGGTAAAATAGTACCAGTTTTAATACTTGGTAAAAGTGATAAAGATAAAGAAAAAGTATATGGTTATACTGATACGATGAAACTTGTTAATGTTGTAGCAAAAGAAGATTCTATTGGCAAAATAATACCTGTTCTAATTACAGAGGCTAAAAGTTTCAGTTTAGATGGTAAAATAAATGAATAATAGAGATTTAGAAGTATGGGTTGAAGAAGCTGATGATTTAATTGAAATCCATGAATATGAAAAAGCTAATGTTCTATTAGATAAATATATAGAAGAAGCTTTAAAAGATACCAAGAATAATCCACCTTTTCTATGTTTTAGAGATTTTATCGAATACTATGCTTATTTTAGAAAAGATTTTTTAACTACTAAAGAAGACGTTATTTGGAGTCCAAGAGTCCTTGACAGAGCCTATTTAATGAAAGCTTATATTAACAATGAAAATGGTGAATTTAAAGAAGCCCTTATAAATATTAATAATGCGTATAGTTATAATCCTTTTAATACTAACACCTTATTTGAAAAAGCTGAAACTCATAAGCTAATGGGTGATTATGATAAAATGTTAAATACTATAAAATATGCTTATGATTTTATATATAATACTTTTGACTTAAGAAGATACTATATGTACTATGGGTTATATTATCAAATACTTGGTAAAGTAAAGGTAGCATATGCTTTATATAAACTAGCCCTTTTTTATGATAAAGAAGACGAACTTAGTAAAAATGAAATAGATTTTTTAGAAAAAAAATATAAACGTCTTAAATGGCCTACAAGTACGAAAGAGATTAAAAAAATAATTACTAAAGAAAATGTTAAAATTGGTATTAAAGAAGAGAATAAAAGATTTTTATATGAATTATCTTTAATCAAAGAAATTAGAGAAAATAAAGAATTGTTTAATTATTTAGATAGTATAAGAAAAGATATCAATAAACAAGTTGTTTAAGATATCTTTTTTCTTGTTAATAAATTAATAAGAAAAAATAAACTAATAAATCCTAAAAAAATATACATTAAAATATAATATACTTTTAATTCTTCGATATAGTGGGTGCTTTCTAAAAGAGAGAATAAATAAAGAAGAATTAGACTAATAATAAATAAATAGTCTTTATTTTTAAATTGTAGATTTTCTTTTAAATTATAACCACATAAAGATAATAGAATAAATAAACTAAAAAGCCAAGTAATAGATATTATATTTTCTACTTTTTCCATAAAATTAAAAATGTTTATTTCTTTTAAGAGCATATATTCTGGGTAACGATAGATACTTATTAAGTTAGGACCAAGAGTAGTTATAATAAAGAAGCAAGTAATAGTTAAAAGAATTTGACATACTAAAAACTTAACTTTTAACTTATTTTTATCTAAAGGAATATTTAAAAGAAGAAAGTAAGGAGTACTAGAATACATGGCAACTAAAAGACTCCCTTTAAATATATCAATTGTATTTGTTTTAAATATAGGTGTTAAATAATCTAATTTAATGTTTTTAAGTAGTCCAAAGTAAGTTAATAATATTAAAAATAGAGCGATAGGAACTAAAGATTCGGCTAGTAAACCAATAGTTTTAACCCCTTGTTTACTTATTTTATATATTAAAAAGGGAATAGGTAGCCCTAAAAACCAAATAGGTGTTTTAAGTAAAAAGAAACTAGAAGCAAACGTTTGAAAGATAAAGACTATTTGACTATATAAAAATAAACTAAAGATAGTTATTAATATTCTATTTAAGACATTATTATCAACCCATTTTTCTTTTAAATATTCTAACCCCCAAATAATACCAAAACCTACTGTGCTACCCAATATTAAACTAATTAAAGCATCAGTGTTTGTTATAGATAGTAAAAGTGAGTACCCAAACCCTAAATAAAAGCTTATCCCAATAAATAAAGATACTGCCCATGTTTTTGTATTATCCATTTGTTTTCACCTCAAATACTAACCCATTTTTATTTACATTCAAATTAATGTGTATTTTATTATCGTAAGTATACCAATCACTAAGTACTTGTCTAGTTTGTTTGTAATAAATATTTTTGATACCTAGTGGATCTACTTCATAACTTTTAATTTTATTTAAAAAATCATTATATTTTGTAGTTATTTCTGGAATAAATAAATCACTTATTCTTTGATAGTTATCAGGGTCTTTAAAATCAATATTACAGTTATCTTCAATGATTCTTCCTGTTAAGTTAGATGTAATATCTATTTCATTATCTATTTTAATTTTTGTCCCTTTATTTGCATATAAAGAAATAGTAATATAATTATCTTCATCACATTTAGTTTTGATAAGATAGTTATTAGAATTATTATTTAAAATATTTAATAGCCCGGTTTCTTCTTTATTAATTTTTGTGACAAGTTTATCATTTTTAAATAATGCAACTCCATTTAAATAGATGTTTTCATTATCTTTGGTAACAATATTTAACACACCATCTATATGTTCATCAATTAATTTACTAATAAACTCTTCAAAAGTATCAGTATTAGATAAACTATAATTTTTATTACCAGTTTTAGCCATATTTTCTATAGCCTCAGAAATAATAGGCGTTTCCTTACTACTTGAAGAAAGTATTTCCTTAGCAGTAGCACCTTCGGCAACACATAAATAAAAAGCATTATGAATCTCTGGATCTCTTATTATATAATCAACTGTTTCTTGTAATTTTTCATTAGCAATTTTTTCATCAATAATAATAGCCTTAATATGTGACGTATTAGGAATAAAACTTAATTTTTCATTCGTAGCTATAACAGCTTCACTAAGACTATTACCCCTTCCACTTATATAATAACTTTTATTATCACTTTCTTCTTCACTAGAATTTTTAGTGGATAATATCTCATAAGTTACTTCATAATCATCTTTATAATCAATACTTATACCTGTAATGATTGCTAATTCGTTTAACTCTGAATAATCATAGCAACCAGTTGATAATAAAATGATTATTAGCAAAATTATTGTTTTTATCATTAATTAAACCTTCTTTCTCGTGTTATATTTTTACTAGCAAGTAACTTACTTCTCTTAGTATCTTTCGTAATATTCTTCTTTAATAAGCCCTTAAATAAATAATCTTTTTTAAAAGGAGAAAGAGGATAAAAATATGGCATTGAAAAAGTTTTAATATTAGTTATATGAATAATAAAATATATAAAAGCAAGAACTATACCGTATAAGCCATAGATAGCAGCAAGAAAAAGAAAGATTATTCTAAAGTGTCTAGCAGCTTGTACTAATTCTTGTTCTGTAAATAAAAGACTAGTAATAAATGTAAAAGCAACAACAATAATCATAATAGGACTTACAAATCCCGCGTTTACCGCAGCTTCTCCTAGTATTAAAGCACCAAGTATTGAAATCGCACTACCATAAGAATTAGGAAACCTTATATCACTTTCCCTTAATATTTCATAAATAAATAACATAATAATAGCTTCAATAATACTTGGAAAAGGTACACTTGCTCGTTGTTTACTAAAGTTTATTAAAAGAGATGTCGGAATAGTTTCTGAATTATAATTAATTAAAGCAATATAAATCGCTGGTGTCAGCATAGTAATAAAAAAGCAAATAAATCTTACTATTTTTAAAAAGTTAATATTTTGTTCTTTAATATAGTTATCAGTTATAGGATTAACAAAGTCAGCAAAAAAAGCGGGCACAATTAAAGCAAAAGGAGATGTATCAACTAAAATAACTATTTTACCTTCTAGTAAGGCGTTACAAGTATGATCAGGTCTTTCTGTCTTTAAGACAGTTGGAAAATGAGATTTATTGTTACTTTCTAAGAAAAGGGCTAGTTCACCAGAATCTAAAATACCATCTATATCAATTTTATCAAGTTCATTTAAAACACTTTGGATTAATTCATCATCGGCAATATCCTCAAAATATAAAATGTTAGTCATAGTAAGGGTTTTACGCCCCAAGACTTTACTTTTGACTTTTAGAGTATGGCTTTTAATTCGTCTTTTTACTAAGCCAAGATTAATTTGAATGTTTTCAGTAAAAGCATCTTTGGGACCAAACACAGCTTGTTGTGTTGTTGGTTCTGGGATTCCACGGTTAATATCAGCTTTAGTTTCAACGGCTAAAATCTCATTATTTCTAATAATTATTGTAAATCCATTAGTGATATAAAACTCAATTTCTTCTTTACTTTTTAAAATAACAGTGTGGGGTGCGGGAATAGTACTTTGAAGTTTACTTAAACTAACTTTTTTTAAAGCATTTAAAAGAGTAATATTCTTTAAAACATATTCATTTACTTTATCACTACCAGTAACACTTTCTAAGTAAATAACATAAATATCTTTAAATTTAGTAATATTAACCTTTTTAATTACTAAGTCTGTATTATCTATAAATTCTTTTTTTATATTTGTAACAATTTTATTTTCCATAACCTCACCATTTATAATATGGAGAATAAATTTTTAATTATTCTTAAATTGACAATTAAAAAAAATAGTAATAGAATAACCGTACGAAATGTGGGGGTTTTATGATTGAAGAGTTAGCTGGTCTTTTAGAAAAATATATTCGTGATGACGGTAGTGCGGAAAAGTTTATTAGAGAAACCGTAAACATTTATTTAAAATATAATCAAATTGATACGATGGTTTCTGGTATTAATATTGTGGCTAATGCTGCTTCTAGCTATAAATTAGCAGGTTATGACTTTTATACGAAAGTAATAAGGGTTAATGCCAAAGCGTGTTTGATGAATCATTTAGAAGACTATAATAAAACAATATTTTATGAAAAAATTATGAAATGCGTTTTACATGAACTGGTTCATGCAAGGCAAAATTATATTATAAGTGCGAAACCTAATACTTTGGAATACCTTATGCTTAGAAGTTCGATCTTCGTTTTAAATGACGAATATATAAATCATTCCAAACGAAATGAATTATACTATTTTTATGAAATGTATCACGCATACTTTCCTTTTGAAAGAGATGCAATTATAACAAGCCTTACTATTATGAAACAAGTTAGTTCTTTAATTAATGATCAATTTATTTCTAGAAATTTGGAATACTATTTTAAATGTTATTTAGATCGTTATAATTCTTCTTTATGTCCAATGGAAAGATTAATTAAAGGAATTGAAAATCAAGAAATGTGGGCGGTTATGTTTGATTATAAGAGTTTACCAATGTATCATGAAAGTGTTTATTTAAGAAATTTAAAATCATTATTAATAAGTACAAAAGAAAGATATAGATGGGGACTTTATTTAACGCCTTTAGAAAAATATAAGTATGGTAGGCAATGATGATAGAAGAATTAAGAGTTATTTTAGAATGTGCTATTTTAAATGAAGAAGAAGTAATGACTTTTCTTTATAAAATAAATAAATGTGTTATTGAGAACCTCAAAATAGAAAGTTTTAAGGGATTAGAGAAAAGACGTGAGACCTCTTTTATAATGGCTTATAGTTTGCATACTAAGAAAATATTAGTTGATCTAGAACAAACGTTTCAATTTATCTTAATGGTAGCTAGTGCTTATAAATTGAAGAAAGAGCATTTTACGGAGTTTATATATGTTAAAATAATGAACATTTATTTACATGAAATAAAACATGTTTTACAAGATAAAGAGGCTACATTTAATAGCGTTAGTATGACTGATAGAGAAAGAAGGGCTACTTATGAATTTTACCAAAAGTATCATGATTTGTTTGTATGGGAAAGAGAAGCAGATATTTTTGCTTATAAAATAGTAAGAGCAATTATTAAGAATAGTTATTATGATGAGATAGGATTAGTTATTGATGACATGTTCTTTTTAAGAAAATGGAGTGCAATAGATGCAGATGCTTTACTAAGAAAAGCGTGTCTTCTTCATAGGTTTAGTGATGATATAAGACGAGATGAAGAGATAAAAGGAATGATTTTAGCTAGAACTTTATAGTTTAGAGTAAGTAATAATAGTATTAGAAAGAGTGATGAAAATGCCAGGATTAAAAGAAATATTTACTAGTTATAGCAGGGATATTAAGGATTTTAAAAATTTTTTTTTAAGTTTAAGTTCAATTGTTTTGGAAAATATAGATTTAAAAGATTATTTTTTAGGTTATGGTATACTGGAACAAGATATTGAATGTGGTTATAATTTTGATGACAGAAAAATTTTACTAAATCCCGGATTTATAATTGATACGGCCTTAGAAAGGGCAAACTTTGAAAATATATCAGAAGAAGATAGATACCCTTTTTTGTGTGCTTATACAAGTGAGTCGCTTTTAAATCTTTTTGGATTAGCTAGAAATTTTAAATTGATTGAAAACAATGATAATAGTCTTTTAGCGGATGTTTTAAACGTAGAAAATTATAATTTAACAAGCATGAATGTTCATCCATTAATAATGAGTTGGTATTTAAATTTTCATGAAGAAAATAGAATTTTTTTGCCTTTTATGAGGACAGCTAGTTATCTTGCTTTAAAAAATACACTTATGATGGTTAAAGATACAGGTTATGAAAAGATAGCCAAATTTTTCCAAGATGAATTTGTACAATTTTTAATTTCACCTTATATATCTGGACTTGCTCCATTAGAGATAGTTAGAAGAAATTTTGAAGAAGTTGTTTTTAGCAATAACGAAGAAGAAAACAAAAGAATTAAAAGATGCTTTTTAGATTTTGAAAGGTTACCTTTTTATGATGAAGATGAAGAAATTATGCGTGAGAATATGCTTCTTTATCCATTAGAAGAGCGCTTTAAATTAGGAATGTATGTTTCAAGTGACGAAATAGATACGATTACAAGAAAATTAGTTTTATAGGTTAGAATGGGGGGAATTATATGCAAGATTTACAATCTATTTTTAATAATTATGCAAACAGAAAAAATATTAAAGGTTTTATTTTAAGTGTTACTAAAGCTATTTTAAATGATATGCAATTACTAGGTTATTTTGATGGTTTTGGTAAGCTATATATTGAGGGTGATGAATTTTTATATGATCATAGAAGGAATAAAATAATGTTAAATCCAGAACGTATAATTGATAATGCTCTAAATATGATTAGGGATTATGAAATTGATGAAAAAGAAATATATCCATTTATTTATGCTTATTTAACTGAAATTTTACTAGTTAATTTTAAAAATATGGAATCATTTAAACAATTTAGTGATGGTATTAAGACATTGGATACAAATATCTTTAAAACCTTTAATATTGAAATGAGTGATTTAGCAATTGATCCTTTTATTAAAGAAGATTATTTAGATTTTTATGAAGGTTTATATCTTTTATATCCTATTAATAGAAGTTATTATTATTTTGCTTTAAGTAAAACACTTAAAATGTTAAGGAGTTTTGATTATCCAGATATTTATGAGTTTTTCAAAAATGAATTTGCTGAATGCTTAGTGTATGCATATGATGAAATGGCTCCAATTTTAAGTTTGATGGATTTTTATAATTTGGAAATATATGATAACAATTGCTATAAAAATAATAAGATAAAAAAAGAACTTTTAGATTTTAGTAAGCTAGAATTTTATGATGAAGATGAATATGTAATGGAAATGAAAATGATGCAGTATTCATTAGAAGATAGATTTAGGTATGGTATGCCTTTAACGGATGAGGAATTTAGTGGTATTAGAAGAAGGCTATAGGAGGTGACTTATATATGAGTGAATTTACTTTTTTAACAAAAGAACAAATTTCTGGAGATAATAGCTTAGACATTATAAAAAAATATGGTGCCGCAAGTGCTATAACTGATTTTGCTATTTTATTAGGCGGTCATGCAAGACAAGATTGTTATACTAGTGAAGGAAATACTTTAAAAGATAGAACAGGTTGGTGGTGGGCAAAATCACCTGATGGATTTGGTGATGCCCTAAATGTAAACTCTCATGGGATTTTAAGAGATGGTTTGGGAGTTAATTTTCGTGAAAGCAGTGTTCGACCAGTTTTGCCTTACTCTTCAATTCGAGCAAATTCTTCCAATGCAAGAATTGTCAATGGAATTATGGAAGTTGAATATGGCGAATATCCACAAATGATTGTTGATGAAAACTATTCTCATGAATTATACATGGCATATAAAAATAATAAGTTAATAATTACAGGCAAGAATTATACTACAGATTCTATTGTTTTTTATGATGCTAAGACACTTTTTAAAGCTAGAACTCATATCGAATATGAATATGATGGTAAAAAATATATTAAATTTATTGGCGATTTGAATTGTGATGGGGCTATTTTGTCTGATGGTAGAAGAATTCGTAAAGGAGATATGTATTGGGTTTCTGTTGAACCAGTAATTTGGCTAGTAGATGAAAAATCGAATACAATGCTTGCTAAAAAACTACTTTTTGCTGGAGCCCAGTTTAAAAACATAAGAAATTATAAAGGTGATTTTGAAGAAACTGAAATAAAAAAATTTATGGATGAATATTTTTCAAAAGATATAATACCAAGTAAAGTAAAATCGCAAACTGCAAATTTGAAACAAGCTGATAATTTTACTGAAGAACAGAAAAATAAGAAATACGAAGATACATCTTTTGCTAATCTTAATTCTTATAACATAATAAAAAAAGCCATAACAAGAATTCAAAACCCTTATAATTTCAACTTTGACTTAGTATCAGAAGAGGATATAATAAGAGGGGCAGTGGAAAGCAATATTTCGGTATTTTTGCATGGTAGGTCAAGTGATGGTAAATCGGCCAGAGTAAAACAATTAGATCCGGATTGCGAAATAATATATATGCGAAATGCCACTCCTGATAGTTTAAATGGTAAAAGTGTTTATAATGCAGATACTGGGGAAATGCTTGACGTGCCACCAACATGGTTTAAGAAAGTAAAAGAAAAATGTGAAGCAGAACCAGATAAAATTCATATTATATTCTTTGATGAACTTACGAATGCTCTTCCTTCAATACAAGGCATGGCATTTAATATAATATTAGATGGTGAGGTTAATGGAACATGGAAATTACCATCCAATGCAAGGATAGTTGCCGCCGGAAATGATCTGAATGATTCATTAGCGGCTAATCAAATGGCCGAGCCACTATTTAATAGATTTGCTCATGTTTACATTAATACTACAACAGATAGTTGGCTAAAATGGGCCTCTACACCTAAAGAAAGATATGAAAGACTAGATTATATTGAAAAGGAACCGGAGACAAAAATCCATCCATCTATATATGCCTATATAGCATATAAATCTTATAGTGGCTTTGACGTTTTAAGAACGTCATATACAGGAGATAAGCCTAACGCTGACCCGAGAAAATGGGAAATGGCTTCAAAAATGCTATATAGAACTCATCAACCAGAAATGTTAAGAGCATTAATAGGTGAGGAATTAACAATGGATTTTATTGCTTTTACAAAACAACAGGTAATAAGTATTGATGACGTGATTAATCATAATTATTCTAGTGGGGATTTAGAAATGGATATATCCCAAAAATTTGCAACTGCAGTTGGTTTATCGGCTGTTGATGATGAGCATTTTGAAGTAGTAAGAGACTTTATGAGCCAGGTTGGAGCAGAACCTAGAGCAGCATTTGAATCTATGTGGGCACATGGAGATGAAAAGAGATTAGAACGACTTGCAGAAATACAAATGACTGGTGATATATTAAGGAGACGGATGATATGATGAATAAAGAAAGATTAAATAATCTAAAAAATTATATTAAAGCTGGTGTATCACCATTATTAGTGGCAAATATACCTTCTAGTTTGTTTACTAATTCAGTTGTTTTAGAAGCAAGTATTGATACTACTTTATTAAATGGCCATTATGAAAACATAGAATTTTGTCCACCTCTATGGTATAAGGAATTATTAGCTAAAAGTAAAACTAATGTACCAATTTTAGTGATTGAAAATATAAATGAAATTCCATTAGAAGAACAAACTAAATTTATTGAAATATTAAAATATAAAAAAATTAGTACTTTTGAATTACCAGAAAACTGTTTGATTATTGTTACTTGTTCAGATTTAACTAATAATAAAATAAATGAAGAAATATATTCATTAGTAGCACAGATATAGGTATAGTTTATGAATTTGGAGTCAATTAAAAGAAAACTGTTAGTTAAGTATCCTTTTTTTGGAAGTGTAGTAGTTAATTCTAACTTTATTGCTGAGCCAACGATCCAAACAGCAGGAACAGATGGCAAAAATATTTATTATAACCCTAATTTTATTGAATCTATTAATGATGAAGAACAAACATTCATATTTGCTCATGAAATATGCCATATAGCTTTTAATCATATTTTTAGAAGCGAAGGTAAAGATAAAGATTTATGGAATATAGCAACTGATGCCGTTGTAAATGCTTTTTTAAGGCAAGATGGCTTACCTATAGTTTTTGATGGTGTTGATATACCAGATGCAATTAATTATGATGCTGAAGAAATGTATCAAAAGCTATTAGATGAAAGAGAACAACAATCAAATGAACAGGATAATGTGAAAGATCAAAATAATAATCAACAACATGGCGATAATTCTCAAAAACAAGAACATAAAGAGGGAAAACAGCAAAATATGGCTGCTAGTGAAAGTGAAAATGAACAACAAGCGTCAAAATTACAACAACAAAGTAGTAATAGTAAAAGCTCTCAAGAACAAAACAAGCAAGCACAAGGCCAAAATAATGATGGTAGGCAAAGCAAAAATTCACAAGATGAAAAAAGCCAGCAAGAAGCTAGTAATAATGCTCATTCTATGTGGGATAAAGCGGTAGAAAAAAAGCATCAAGAAGAACAGCAAGAAAAACAACAACCTACTGAAAAACAAAATGAAAAAAATGAAGAAATTAAAAAGCTAACAAAATTAGGCGAAAAAGAGGTATTTAAACAAAATAAGATAGAAAGAAGAAAACAATTAGAAAAGTTAAGAAAAGTGTTAGCTAGTCAGTCACATGGTTATGGGGATACGACAAATAGTGAAAGAAGAATAATAACAGATATAGGAGTTTCTAAGCCACTTATTGATTGGCGACGATTGTTAAAAGAAGCTATTAAGTATGACGTTGATTGGTCATATCAAAATGCTGAAATAGAGAATGGCGTAGTTACAGCATATCTAGAAGAAATACCAAAGTCAGAAACAGAGATTGTTTTAGATACAAGTGGTTCTATAGATGAAATATTACTTAGAAATTTTTTAAGAGAATGTAAAAATATATTACAAACTTCTAAAGTTAAAGTTGGGTGTTTTGATACAAAATTTTATGGCTTTACTGAAATTAGAAATATGTCTGATATTGACAATTTACCATTTTATGGTGGAGGTGGAACTAATTTTGATGTGGCTGTTAATGCTTTTACAAGAAGAGTTGAAAATAAGATTATTTTTACTGATGGCGAAGCACTTATGCCAATCATGCCAATGGACGCGATATGGATAGTATTTGGTTGGATGGAGATTAAGCCACCAGGTGGTAAAGTAATTTATTTGGATGATGAACAACTTGAAAGATTATATAATTACAAGTCTCTTAGTAATTCAAAAAGAAAGTTAAGATAAAATTAAAGATTTAGAAAATTCTAGATCTTTTTTTGCATGTATCTGTTTGAATGATTGCTGATATTTGCTTTTTTAATTGAATTTTTAAAATATTCATGATAATCTTAGTCTGGGTGAGATGCATGAAAACGACTATTTTGAAACTGAATTATAATGGTAAGGGTATTACGAGAGATGGTGGCATAGTTACTTTCATTCCCGGTGTTTTACCTGGTGAAGAAGTAGAATATAAAATAATTAAAAAAGATAAAAGGTTTAATATTGGAAAATGTACAGAAATTATTAAGAAAAGCTCTAATAGAATAACAAGTAAATGCCCTTATTTTAATGAATGTGGTGGATGTGTTTTTCAAAATGTTTCATATGATCATTCACTTATGTATAAAAAAGATATTTTTTTAGATCTTTTAAAAAGAAATAATATTGATATAAAAGAGTTAGATATTATGGGTTCTAGTAAGCCACTAGGTTATCGTAACAAAATAACTTTGAAAGTAGAAAATGGGTTATTTGGTTACTATGAAGAAGAAAGTCATACATTTGTTGAAATTGATAAGTGCTTGCTAGCTAAAGATAGTATTAATACTTTATTAGCTGATTTAAAAAAATTTAATATTTTAAATGGCAATGTAACTATTAGGAGTAATTATAATGATGAAATATTGGTTATTATTGAATCAATTGATAGTCCTACTTTAAAAGAAGAAATAATATTTAAACATAAAATAGTAGGGGTCATTTGGAATGATAAATGTCTATATGGGGCACCATTTTTTCTAGAAAGAACAGATAATTTAATATATAAGGTTCATTATAATGCTTTTTTTCAAGTTAATAGTGATATTTCTTATAAGATTGGGGAATATATTAAACCTTATTTTAATAAGGAAGATATTGTTTATGATCTTTATTGTGGTGTTGGATACTTTTCTTTGAAATTAGCTCGTAGTGTTAGTAAAGTTTATGGTATTGAGGTAAATCCAAAAGCAATTATAGATGCTAAATATAATGCTGATTTAAATAACTTAAATAATTTATCTTTTCATGCTGGTAAAGTAGAGGATGTAATTGATAAAATAAATGGTAATGCAAATAAAGTTATAGTTGACCCACCAAGAGCCGGTTTAAATAAAAATGTTATTAAAACGTTTTTACAAGAAGACTATGACACCATAATCTATATATCTTGCAATAAACTAACACTTGTAAGAGATTTAAAATTATTAGAAGAAAAATATATAATTGATAGTATGCGCCTTTTTGATATGTTTGGGTATACTAGTAGTGTTGAATGTGTATGTATTTTAAGAATGGCTACTGGAAATAAAGAGGAAAAATAAAAAAATCGCCAAATATTTGCTATTTTTGTTAAAATATGCTATTATTGTGGTTAATTTAAGGGGGAAGTATAATATGCTAAAACATTCAATGGATTATTGTGAGAAATCCGTAGAAGCATCAACAATATTTGAACTTAATAATACGGAGTTAAAACGCTTATATATATTAGAAAATATAAAAAAATTTAATGCTATAAGAGAAAAAGATGAGATTCCTAATATTAGTGGTACATTTGGTACTGGATATCCGTTTTATGCCCTAGATACTAATTTAGAAGGTCAGTTACCAATAATAAAAGAACAGTTAAGATATAATAATGAATTATTAAAAAGAATCAAGGAAAGTAATAAAATAATATGGGAGTGTGGAAAATGTTTGGAAGAACAAGGAGAAAAATTACCTGATTTAAAACAAATCTGTAAACCTTGTCCTAGAATTGATAGCGAACTAAAACCAAGAAAAATTATTAATAGGTTGCCCGATATTGATATGTGGATGGTTACTCCTAAAGATAATGTTGAACAATTAAAAGAAAAAATGATAGCAGAATTTGCTAGACTTGATTTATATCCATCAGATATAAATCCTGTTATAACAATGCAAGATGTAATAAAAATTGGTGATGATATAAAGCATGGTAATATGCCAAACAAAAATTTACCACTTGATGCGCATATAATTGATAAAGAAACACTTATTAGTTTAATAGAAGGTGTTCCTAAGGCATTGAATGAGTCAGTTATTGAAAATACGCCTTATTTACCAATTCAACCTCAATCATATAGAAAGAAATGGCAATACGATGATGAAGCTTATAACTTTATTTATGATTTTTTATCGGCATTCACACCATTTAATTGTGATAGGGATATAATGGAAGCGTTAATAGATAGTAGAGAGAAAGTTGCTAGAGATTTCACAAATGATGAATTATTTAAATTTCTTTATGCAGCCGCGACGGAAGCGAATAAAAGAAGATTTGAATCTAAAAGCTTGAGAAGAGTATTTAATGAAAGGGTGGAAACATGGAGAAAAAGATAGATTTACATATTCATACAAATAAGTCAGATGGAAAATTAAGTCCAAAGGAAGTTATTGATGAGGCTGTAAAAAATAAAGTTTCAACAATAGCAATAGCAGATCATGACACGGTTGAAGCATATACTGATGAATTATTCAGTTATGCAAAAGAAAAAAATATTAACCTTATACCAGCAGTTGAAATATCCACAAAGACTAAAAAATGTGGCATTCATGTTCTTGGCTATAATATTGATATAAACAATGAAGAGTTTAGAAAACGTTTATTTAAACTAAGAAATGCCAGACACGATTATTTACATAATGTAGCTGAAAAAATAAGTGCTTTAGGCTATGTGATTGATGTAGAAAGCCTTGATAAAATTGATGCCGTTACAAAGGCTCATATTGCCTCAAATGTCGTCCTAAATCCATTAAATGAAAAACTATTAAAAGAAACATTTGGCTATATTCCAAATAGAGGAGAATATATTGAAACAATAATGAATGAAGGATGCCCAGCTTATGTAAAAAAAGAAACTGCTACACCTGTTATGGCTGCAAAAATTATAAGAAATGCTGGCGGTAAAGTAGTACTTGCTCATCCTGTTGCATACACCTATGAAGATGGTTTAACAGAAGATGATATGTTAAATTTAGTTAATGAAATGAATGCTGATGGTATTGAGGCTAATTATATTTATATTCATAGAAGTGATAATGATAAAAAAATTGATGACACTAAAAAATGGCTAAAATTTGCAGGAGAACACAATTTGTTTACAACGATTGGATCAGATTTTCATTATGATGATGGAATAGCGCCATTAATTGGTCTTATTAATGAAAATTTAAATTTAACTGATGACTATATTGAACAAGTATTAAGTAATTTAAATAACAAGTGATTTTTACAAAAGCTAGTGTTTAAACATTAGCTTTTAATCTTCTATAGAATAAATTAAGTGATAAGTATAAAAAAAATTATTATTTGTAATAGAAATCAAAAACTTATTTTAATTAATTTACGTAGATTTGACCGTGCTAAGGCTATTACAAATATTATAAATATTTTAAAGTAATAACGTTAAAGAAAGGAATAGCGTTTAAAATGAATACGGACTAAACATTTGCCTATTCAAATGAATTATTATAAGTTTAGAATTTGGTATAGGTATATGTTTATCTATGAAGGTTATTGGTGATACCCATTAACTACAATAATATTAAATTATTATAAAAATTTGTGATATAATGCTAACATTACTAATGATTTGTTTCCAAAAACAAAGGAAAATAGAAAATGAGGTGAATAATATTGAAAAAAATAATATGGATATTTGGTCAGTCTGCGACTGGTAAGAAAACTTTAATAAATAAACTTTTAAAGCATGATGAAAGTATACTTGTGGATTTAGGACTTTCTGGTTCTAATATTTGGGCTTGTGAAGCCACGATTAATGATGATAAAAAAATAACGCCAAAAATTAATGATGTTTTTTTATATAACGACGTGAATCTTGAAAAAAATAACGCCTATTTTAACCAAAGAAAAGCCATTAATAGAAGATCTTGTATAATGACTGATACTGTAAGATTTATTAATGATAAAGATGCTGACGTTTTATTAATTAAGGGTCAAGATAATGATATTTGGCCTAATAGAGGTGATATTGTTAAAAACTTTTTATGGAACTTTGGTTTACAAGATATTGAAATAGAAGTTTTTATATTATCTGTTTTAGATGATGAGGTTTGGAAAAAAAGAATTGTTAGTAAGAAATGGTTTCAAGATTTTAAAGAAAAAGATTTTATTATGAAAAAAATGCTTATGGAACGGAAGAATAAAAGCCATGAAAAGAGAGTTATGCAAGCCTTTGATGCGGCAAACATACCTATAAAAATCATAGATTCTAGTGGTAAACATTATGAAATCGTAGATGAATTAAATAAAACGAAAAGAGGAAGATAATGGGAAAAGTAGTAATACTAGGTGGTAATGCTAGAAGTGGCAAAAGCACCTTAGCGTTTAAATTAGTAAAAAAAGGGTATAGCAGAATTTCTTTGGATAATTTAGAGACTTATATAACTGATGGGTTAAATATTGATTTTGATTCATACACTGCTGAAACAAAATTAAATTTTTTCAAAACAATTGTTGAAAATGCATATGAAGAAAGTAAAAATTATGATACTAATATTGTTATTGATATGTACGATTATTTACCATGTGATCTTGAAAAAATTGATGGTATTGATAAGAGTAATGTTTACTTTTTAATTTATCCTAATAGGTCAAAGGAAGAAATAAAATATGGCGTTGTCCATTATGCCAAAAGTACTGATTGGATAGCCCAGGTAAACGAAAACTATTTGAATGAATGTGTCGATAGGTTTTATGAAAGAAACAAAATTGTTTTAGAACAATGTAAGCAATATGGTTATAAATATGTTGATACAACCATAGGTGAAACAAGAAATAATATTTTAGAAACTTTAATTAATGAAATACATAAAAAATCTTAGTGTTTCATTATTTAATACAAAGGCAAGGGTGTTCGCACATTCTTGTTTTTTTATGGGTCTGATGCTAAAATTAACTAGAACTTAGGGATAACTATGAAAATATTAGTAGTAGAAGATGAGTATCATTTAGGAGATGCAATACGTGAGAACTTAGAAAGAGATGGGTATAACGTTTCATTAATTGGTAATGGCAAAGAAGGCTATTTAGAAGCGGTTAATAATAGTTATGATTTAATTATCCTTGATATAATGTTGTCCGAAATGGATGGTTTTACAATCCTAAAAAAATTAAGAGAAGCAAGTGTCACTAGTAAAATTATTATTTTAACAGCCAAAAGTACACTTGATGATAAACTAGAAGGCCTTTTAAATGGGGCTAATGACTATATAACTAAACCATTTCATGTTGAAGAATTAAAAGCAAGAATAAGAATTTTATTAAATGGAACCGGAAAAGAAAATAAAGATATATTAATTTTTCATGATTTACGACTTTGTATAACATGGTGTGTAAATTGTTGCTTACTCTTTTTTTAAAAAAATTTTTCTTGACAATTATTATAGTTAATATATAATTATAAGTGATTGGTACTCAGGAAACTTTAGAAGCCCTGAGTCAATTTTGTTTTGGAGGAAAAGTGAAGAAATATAAAAGTTGTGAGGAATTGTTGGACTATATCGTTTTAAAAGGGGTAATAGTAACTAACCGACAAGACGCTATTGATAAATTTCAACGTTATACATATTATTCAATAATAAATACATACAAAGAGGTGTTTAAAAAAGATAATAAATATATTACTGGTGTAACTTTTGATGAAATATACTCTTTATATGAATTTGATAAGAATTTAAGAATAATATTTTTAAAATATGTTTTAGAAATAGAAACAATTATAAAATCTTTAATTGCTAATATGATTTCTCAAAAATATGGCATAAAAAAATATTTAGATGAGAGGAATTGTTTTGATTCAAATGCTGATATTGAATTGATACAAAAATTGATTTCTAATATAAATGAAATGATAAGTAAAAATTATGAAAAGCACCAAGCTGTTACACATTATGTAAAAAATTATGATTTCGTTCCACCATTTGTTTTGGTAAAAATAATGACATTAGGCCAAATAAGCAGATATTATGGTTTATTAAAGCAAACTGACAGACAAGCGATTAGTAAATATTTTAAAATATCTGATAAAATTTTAAAACAAATTTTAGTTAATTTAACATTAGTACGTAATATATGCGCTCATAACGATAGATTGTATACATTTCATAGCAAATTTCTTATTAGTCCTTTGTTGACTAATCGAACTCTTAGAATTAAGGAAAAATCAACAAATCTATATATGTTGCTAAATTCGATGAAATATTTATTAGATGCCAAAAATTACTATGATTTTGTGAATCAAATTAATAACGAAATAAATATTCTATCACAAAAAATTAATTGCATTAGTATTAATGATATTTTAAAAATAATGGGCTTTTTGAGCGAATAAATATTAGTATGTTAAATATAATAATAGTGATTTGTATTTAAGAAACTTTAGAAGCCTTAGATCAAATTTAAACTCCATTTTCTATTTAATGATAGATAGTGGAGTTTTTTGTTACTTATAATTAAATAAAATGGCTATCTTTAGAAAAGATAAAATAAATTGTCAAAAATTTTTTGCTTTCAATTGTTTCAGGAGGTGGATAATGTGGCTATGATAGGAGGAAGGTATATAAACGAAGAGTGAAAAGAAAACAATTATGATAGCGATGACCTTGACAAGAGTGGTGTGTGAATTGTTGCACATTCTTTTTTTGACTTGCAATTGAATGGTTGTTCAATTATAATCATGAATATAGTTGAATATAATTTCAATTGAAGGAGGATATATGAAAGATAATTTTGTGGCATGCGATTGTAATGTTATACATGAAAGTGTTGTTAAAAGAGTAATGGAAGATATGCCTAGTGATGAGTCTTTAGAAAGTTTATCTTTGCTTTTTAAAATTATAGGTGATAATACAAGGACTAAAATTATTTGGCTATTAGATCATGAAGAAATGTGTGTATGTGATATAGCAAACGTACTAGGTATGACAAAGTCTCGGGTATCACATCAGTTAGCTATTTTAAAGAATGCTGGTATTGTTAAGTTTAAGAAAGTTGGTAAAGAGGTAAACTATACCTTAGATGACGAACATATTACTAAGTTATTTGAAACTGGAATAGAACATATTAAACATAGATTGGAAAGGGATTGTAATGCAAAAATATAAATATACTATTAATAATTTGGATTGTGCTGATTGTGCAAGAGAGTTAGAAGAAATGCTTAATAAAAGAGATGATTTTAATGAAGTAGTTGTTAATTTTAATACTTGTAAATTGTCTTATAAATCAGATATTAAATATAGTATAGATGAACTTAATAAGATTATTAAGATGGTAGAACCTGACGCTTTTTTAAGTGATATTAATGAAGTTAATAATAAACCAAGTGAGTATCATTTAAGTGCTTTATTACTGGGGGTTATACTAGGTTTTATAGGTTATTTTATAAAAGAACCTAATTATTTAAAAATTTGTTTTTATGTTATTTCTTATAGTTTACTTCTTTATAAGTTAGTTATTAATGCTTTTAAATTATTAATTAAGGGTAATATTAATGAAAATGCTTTAATAGCTATTTCTTCCATTGGTGCCTTATTATTAGGAGAGGTAATGGAAGGAATACTAGTTGTAATGTTATATACAATTGGTAAAATTTTAGAAGAAAAAGCAATTAATAAGTCACGTAGTTCTATTAAAAGTATTTTAGATATTAAAGAACCTTATGCTTATAAAGTAAGCGGTAAAGATACTACGAAAGTTTTAGTGGAAGACGTTAGTATTGGTGATATATTAGTTGCTAAAAAGGGGGAGAAAATACCAGTTGATGGTATAGTTATAAAAGGAAAAAGTTTTGTTGATACTTCTAATTTAACGGGTGAAAGTGAACTTTTAGAGGTTGGCATTAAAGACGCAGTTTTATCAGGTTATGTTAATATGGGTGATGTGATACAAGTTAAGGCTACACATGTATACGAAGATTCGGCAGTGGCTAAAATACTAGAAATACTTGATAGTGCAACAGATAAGAAAACAAAAACGGAAACAATGGTTACAAAAATAAGTAAAGTATATACACCTATTATTATGGTACTTGCTTTATTAATAGTTATAGTTTTACCACTTGTTTTTAATACTCCAATAAATACTAGTGTTTATAGAGCTTTAACATTTTTAGTTATATCTTGTCCATGTGCAATTGCTATATCGGTACCACTTGCGTATTTTACAGGTATTGGCACGGCTAGTAAAAATGGGATACTAATAAAGGGTAGTAATTATTTAGATGGATTAAGTGAAGTAAATAATATTATTTTTGATAAAACTGGGACGCTTACAAATGGTACTTTTGTTGTGAAAGATATTTTAATAAGTGATGATAATTATAATATGGATGAAATAATTGATATTTTAGTTAAGGGTGAATCTTTTTCTAATCATCCTATTGCTAGTTCTATATTAAAATTAAAAAAGAACGATATTGATACTAGTTGTGTTAAAGACTTTAAAGAAATAGAAGGAAAGGGAATTACATTTACTTTAAATGGTAAAAATGTGCTTATTGGTAATAATAAGTTATGTGATTGTGATAATAGTGGTTTAGTACATTTGCATATAAATGGTGCACATATTGCAAGTGTACTTATAAATGACGGGATAAAACCACATGCGAAAGAAGTTATTGGTGAATTAAAGAAACGGAATATTAAAACTTATATGTTTACAGGTGATAAGAAAAGTGCTGCTTTAGACGTTGCAAGCATGCTCGGTATTGATGAAGTAAAATACGAGATGCTACCAAATGATAAATATGAAGCATATGAAGTAGTTAGTAATAAGGGATTTACAATATTTGTGGGGGATGGAGTTAATGACGCACCAACCCTAAAAAGAGCAGATATAGGTATTTCTTTAGGTGGTATTGGGAGTGATAGTGCAGTAGAAGCAAGTGATATTGTTTTAATGCAAGATGAATTAGAATGTATACCAAAAGCCATAAACATTAGTGTATATACTAAAAAGATTGTGAAACAAAATTTAATTATGGCAATGATTGTAAAGATACTTATTCTTTTACTTAGTGTATTTGGTATGGCTAATATGTGGATGGCAGTTATATCTGATACAGGAGTTACATTACTTACAGTGTTAAATACATTAAGAATTATAAGAAAGTTTTAAATACTTTCTTTTTTCGACAAAATACTAACACGAGATATGCTATTATAGGTGTTAATATTTTTTGTGAAGGAGAATTAGACATGTTAGAATTAAGAAATATTAGTAAAAGTTATAAGATTGGAAAAGAGGAATTTAAAGTTTTAAAAGATATTTCTCTTAAGTTTTATGAAAATGAATTTACAAGTATTTTAGGACCTAGTGGATCGGGTAAAACAACGCTTTTAAATATTATTGGGGCGCTTGATAAATATGATGAAGGAGACTTACTTATTAATGGCGTTTCTACTAAGAATTATACTGATAAAGATAATGATGCTTATCGTAATTATATGGTGGGTTTTGTTTTTCAAAACTATAATTTAATTATGACACAGAGTGTTTTAGAAAATGTAATGCTTGCCCTTACTTTAAATGGTATGTCTTTAAAAAGTAGAAGAAAAAAAGCGATAGAAGCTTTAGATAGTGTAGGACTTAGTAAACATATAAATAAATTACCAACTGAGTTATCAGGTGGACAAATGCAAAGAGTTGCTATTGCTAGGGCTTTAGTGAGTGACCCAGATATTATATTAGCTGATGAACCAACTGGGGCTCTTGATTCAAAAACTAGTAAAGAAATTATGGAACTTTTAAAAAGAATAGCAAATAATAAAATTGTTATTATGGTTACACATAATGAGTCTCTTGCTAAAACTTATTCTAACCGCATTATTACGATGCAAGATGGGGTAGTTATAAGTGATATGGGTAATAAGAAGAATGGTAAGAGAAAAGATAATAAGAAATATGGTAAAAATAAAAAAATGGGCTTTTTAACTTCTTTAAATTTATCTTTTAATAACCTACTTACTAAAAAAGGAAGAACACTTTTAACGGCTTTAGCTGGGTCAATTGGGATAATTGGGATTGCCATCATTTTGGCTTTATCAAATGGTGTTAATAGTTACGTTAAAGATATGGAAAGAAATTCTTTGAAAGATTACCCAATAACATTACAGAAAAAGGCAATTAGTTATGATGATATGATAACTCTACAAGTAAATGAGAAGAAAGAATGCAATAATGATATTTGCACTTATAATGACACGAATGATAGTAATCAAACTAGTTTAACGTACACTAATGACTTAAAATCTTTTAAGACATATTTAGATAAACGCACTGAAATTAATGATAGTATTTTAGAACTTGATTATGTTTATGATATAGATCTGCAAGTGTATTCTTTAGAAAATAGTGAGGCTAAAAAACTTAATATTAATGGGAATAGTGGGTATAACTTTAATGATAATAGTTATTTTAAAGAATTAGTTAGTAATGAAGAGTTAATAAATAGTAAGTATGATTTATTAGCAGGACATGTGCCTTCTAATAAAAGTGAAATAGTATTAGTTATTCCAGATGATAAAGTAGTTTCTAAGACATTTTTGAAGACTTTAAATATTAAAGATAATACTACTAGTGATAGTGGTTATTCTTATGAAGATCTACTTAATATAACTTATAAATTAGTTCTTAGTACAGATTATTATAAATTAGAGAATGGGGTATATAAAGATTATAGTACTAATAAAAAATATCTTAATGATTTAGTTAGTAAGGGACTTGATTTAAAAGTAGTGGGTATTTTAAAAAGTAAAGATAGTAATGATACATTTATGGGATATACGAATGATTTAACGGAGTACATTATTGGTGAGTCAGCAAAGACAACGCTTTATCAAAAACAAATGGCTGATAAAAGTAAGAATGCATTAACAGGTATAGCCTTTGATGGTATTAATACATTAGATAATTTTTTAAAGATGCATGGTATGGCAATAAAAGAAGAACCTAGTGGGATTAATATTTATCCTAAAGATTATGATAGTAAAGATAGAATAGTTAAATTTTTAAATGCTTATAATAAAGAAATGGAAGATAGTGGTAATAAAGATAAAGTTATTGTTTATAATGATTTAATTAAAACAATGATTGAAAGTGTTATGGGAATTGTAAATGTTGTTTCTTTAGTTTTAATTGCTTTGGTTGCCATAAGTTTAGTGGTTTCTAGTATTATGATAGCTATAATTACTTATATAAGTGTTTTAGAAAGAACAAAGGAAATAGGTATTTTAAGGGCACTTGGAGCTAGTAAAAAGGATATAAGAAGGGTGTTTGTAGCAGAGACATTTATTGAAGGATTCTTAGCCGGAGTACTTGGTATTATAAGCTCACTTGCTTTAGCATTAGTTATTAATCTTTTTATGCGGGATATAATTAATATTAAAAATATTGCTATCTTGCCTATTAATGCAATGATTGTGTTAGTAATACTTAGTATTTTATTAAATGTTATGGCGGGATTAATTCCAGCAATTATGGCCAGCAAGAAAAAACCAGTTGAAGCTTTAAGAAGCGAATAGTTGTGATATCTTTCTTTTCTTTAATTATTATTCATTGTATAATATTTCTTAAACAGGAGGAAAAGATGATGGAAGAAAATGGTAAAAATTGTTTAAAAGAAAATGTTGTTACACATTACTTAGGAGATCATATAGATGATGGGATTAGTACTAGTAATTTTAATGAAATACTTGATTTAATTGATGAATATATTGAACTTAAAGAAGCTGCTTTAAAGGAAAAAAAGGCTCAAGTAAGAGTTTTAACGAAAAATAAAAGGAAATAATTATGGTTTTAAATGTTAGTGGAAGAACCGATATCGTTGCTTTTTATAGTGATTGGTTTATGAAAAGACTAGAAATTGGTTATGTTGACGTTAGAAATCCCTTTAATCCTAAAATGATTAGTAGAATTTATTTTGATGATGTTGATTTAATACTATTTTGTACGAAAAATCCATGGCCAATAATAGATAAGTTAAAGGATATTAAAAAGCCTATTTTATTTCATGTGACAATTACACCTTTCAAGAAAGATATTGAACCTGGGGTTATAGATAAGTCTTTGGTTATTGAAGGAGTTAAGAAATTGTCAGAAATACTAGGATGTGAAAACGTAGCTGTTAGATACGATCCAATATTTATAAGTGATAAGTATAATTTAGAATATCATAAAAGGGCTTTTAATAAACTTTGTAATTTGTTAAATGGGTATGTTAATAAAATTATTGTATCTTTTATTGATGACTATAAGAATGTGCGTAAGAATGAAAAAAATTTAAATTTTAAAGAGTTTACTGAAAATGAATATAAAGAAATTGGACTTTCTTTTAGTAAGAGTGCTAGTAGTAATAATATAACTGTGCAAACTTGTTTTGAAAATAGAGATTTAGTAGAGTATGGATTTGTTAAGGGTGAATGTTTAAGTAAAGAACTTGCTTATAAACTAACTGGTAAACAATATAAAACGTGGACTGCTCGTAAGGGTGGCAAATGTGCATGCGTTAACATGGTAGATATTGGTGCTTATAATACATGTAAACATTTTTGTAAGTATTGTTATGCTAATTATGATGAAAGTAAAGTTTTAGAAAATGTGAAAATGCATGATACTTCTTCATCTTTACAAATTGGCACTTTTACTGATGATGACTCTATTAATATTAGAAGATATTAAAAAAATCTAGTTACTATCAAAGTACTAGATTTTTAAATTACATTAATGGTGGGCTGTTGGGGGCTCGAACCCCAGACCCACTGATTAAGAGTCAGTTGCTCTACCAACTGAGCTAACAGCCCATTAACTTTTTCATTACTTTTAAAGTTTAACATAAATAATAGAAAAAGGGAAGAGGAAAATGAAAAAAAATAGCCTTTTTAGTTAAAGACTATTAATTGGTAATGGTTTTTAAATTAGTAATAAATTCATTCATAATAGTAAAGTATGTTTCGTTATTTTTTCTTTCTTCTTCACTTAGCGTATTCATTACATTGACTGTTATAGCTTTACCACCGTTACTAGTTATTTCGCTAATCATTTCGTTATTCTTTTCTTCACTGGATACGAGTAAATATTTATAACTACCAGATTTAAAGTTATTTTTTAAAGTTGTTAAGTTAGCTGAATTAGTTTGGTAATCTTCTAAAGATATAACATTGAAACCATAATTTTCTAAATATTTAAATAGGGAATCAGAAACAACAATTGTGTTTTTGCCATTTTTGCTAGCATTAGCAGCAATACTTCTTATAGTTGCGTCCATGATAGATAACTCTTCTTCTAGCTTTTTATAATTATTATTTATTTCTTCGTTAATATATTTAGTACCAATTTGTTCAATCAAGTTATCTCTTATATTAGTAGCAAGCATCAAATAATTACTTGGACTAAGCCAAAGTTCTTCGGTTCTATTGGTGTATTTTAAACTAAGAGCTGCGTCCATAACTTTTAACTTTTTATTAGTATTAACCAAGTCTTTAGCAATTTGTTTTTCATTAGTTGTACCATTATAAACAAAAATATCACCTTTACTATAAGTATCTTTTTGTTTATCTGTTAAAGTATATTCATTTACATTGGTCCCATCTGGGTAAATAGAGGTAACAGTAGAATGTTCTTTATAAAGACTAGATACAAGATATTCAATAGGATAGGAAGTAGCATATATCTCTAAATTTTCTGTTTTGTTACAACCGCTTAATAAACATACCATACTAAAAAGTACTAAAATCTTACTAATTTTTTTCATAATTTTCCTTCTTTCTTACGGGATCGTATCCATACTCACCAAAAGGATGACATCTTTTTATTCTTTTTAAACCAAGCATAACTCCTTTGCAAACACCATATTCGTTAATAGATTCTTTCATATATTCACTACATGTTGGTGTAAAACGACACAGGTAATGGGCATGCATGGGTGTTACTTGATAGAGATTAATAAAAAATATGATTACTTTTTTCATAACTCACCCTAAGAGTATTCTACTACAAAAATGTTTGCTTGTAAAACAATACTTTCTTTTGTATAATTATCTAGGAGGGATACTATGGATTTTGAAGAATTTTTTTTAAAAAGAGGTATTACGATTAAAAATAGAGATCGTATGACTATGGCTTTTACCCATTCATCTTATGCTAATGAACATAAGGCCGTTGATTATGAGCGTCTTGAATTTTTAGGTGATGCTGTTTTAGAGTTAGTAACAAGTGAATATTTTTATTTAAACACTAATTTAAAAGAAGGCGAGATGAGTAAGAAAAGAGCGAGTTTTGTATGTGAACATGCTCTTGCAACATATAGTAAAGAAATAGGTTTAAATAAATATATTCGAGTTGGTCATGGCCAACAAAACAATATAAATGACACGATTATTGCTGATGTATTTGAAAGTACTTTAGGGTCAATATATTTAGATTGTGGTTTTTCAGTAGCCAAAAAGTATGCGGAAGAAATAATTATTCCTTATATTAAAAAAGGTGTGTCATTTTTAGGTGATTACAAATCCCTTTTACAAGAGTTAGTCCAAACAGATAAAGAAAGTCTTTCTTATGTAGTTGTTGGTGAAGAGGGACCAAGTCATGATAAAACATTTACCGTTAATGTAACAATTGATGGCATTGTCTATGGTACTGGTATTGGTAAAAGTAAAAAAGAAGCGGAACAAAAAGCCGCATTTGATGCGTATCAAAAAAGAGCGAGGTAATTATGAAATTAAAAAGTATTAGAGCGTTAGGTTTTAAATCCTTTGCTGATAAAATGGAAATGGAATTTAAAACACCAATAACAGCGATAGTTGGACCAAATGGTTCTGGTAAAAGTAATATAGTTGATGCGATAAGATGGGTTTTGGGTGAACAATCTGTTAAAAGTTTACGTGGTGGTGGCACCATGAGTGACGTTATATTTGCTGGTAGTGAAACAAGAGCCCCTTTTAAAAGAGCAGAGGTTTCTTTAACATTTGATAATACATCTATGTTTTTAAATACCAGTCTTACCGAAGTTGAAGTAAAAAGAGTTTTATATTATACAGGTGAAAATGAATACTATATTAATAATACCAAAGTAAGATTAAAAGATATTACTAATCTTTTTTTAGATAGTGGTCTTGGAATGGATTCTTTTAATATTATTAGTCAAGGTAATATTGAGGCTATTGTTAACGCAAAACCAGTAGAAAGAAGATACATCCTAGAAAGTGCTGCTGGTGTTTTAAAATATCGTACTAGAAAAAATGAAAGTTTAAGAAAACTAGAAAAAACACGTGATAACTTAGAAAAAGTAGAACTTGTTATTGAAGAATTAAAAACGCAAGTCATACCTTTAAAAGAACAAAGTGAAGTTGCTAAAAAATACTTAGAATATAAGTCTGATCTAGAAAATAAAGAAATAGCTCTTACTACTTATGATATAACTAATCTAAATAAACGTTATGAAGAAATAGATAAGATAAAGGCTTCTTTAAATGAGAAAAAAGAAAAAAGTGAACTAAAAAATACTAAAGAAATAACCTTGGTGGAACAATTAAAAACACGTATGATTCATGTTGAAGATGACATTAATAAGTATAGTAATGATTTAATTTTAGTAAATGAAGAGTTAGCTAAGTTAAATGGTGAAAAAATGATGCTTCAAGAAAGACAAAGTTATGAAGTATCCCATGAAAAAGTTAATAACGAATACTTAAAACTACAAGAAGAAAAACTAAATATTTTAAAAAGAAAAGAAACTTTAGAGAGTGAACTTACTACCCTTACTAGCACTTTAAATAACTTAGAAAATAAAAAACGGGATATTGAAGAAAAAATAAGTATCTTTAATGTCAAATTTAACAGACACAAAAACGAAATGGAACGTTTGAATAGAGATATTTATAGTTTACAAAATAAAAAAGACATTTTAGAAAATAATATTTTAGAAGATGCCAGTGTGCCATATGCCGTGAAAAATGTTTTATCCCATCCAAGACTAAAAGGCATTTATAATACAATTGGTAAACTACTTAATACTAAAGATATTTATTTAAATGCTATTGATGTTACCATGGGGGCTTCTAGTAACTTTATTGTCGTTGATAACGAATCTTGTGCTAAAGAGGCAATTAAATATTTAAAAGAACAAGGACTAGGTCGGGCAACATTTTTCCCTTTAAATGTTATTAAAGGTAAGGAAATACCTAAAAGCGTTATTGATAGCTTAAAGAATGAAACAGGATTTATAGATATTGCTAGTCATTTAGTGGAATTTGAGCCAACATATAAGGATATCATTGAAAATCAACTTGGTAATGTTTTAGTTGCTAAAGATATTGATGCCATGAATAGAATTGGTAAAAGTACGGGGTATCGTTACCGAGTTGTAACTCTTGATGGCGAAATTATGCATACGGGGGGTTCTCTAACTGGTGGTTCTTTAAAAAAACAAACTAGTACTTTAAAATTGAAAAGTGATTTAGCAACAACAGAAAAAGACTTAGAATTAGTAAAAGAAAATATGACTATACTCCAAAAGAAAAATATAGATTTCTTAAAAGAACAAGAAGATAATAATACTACAAATGAAAGTATTACAAGAGAAATTATTTCTTTAAGTGAAAAAATTAGTCAAAAGAAAATACTTGTTAATGATATTAAGAAAGAGGAAGAAAATATAAGTATTCGTTTAGATGGAGCCCAGTCTATCATTACTAATGATACTGAAAAACAAATGCTTAGCTTATTAAATAGTATTAAAGATAAAGAAATTATTAAAGAAAATTTAAATAATAAGTTAAGTGAGTTAAAAAGTACAAGAAGTGATATATCAAGCGAGATTAATGCGTTAGATAAAGAGATAAGTGAAAAAAATAGTGAATACCATAAGATATTAAACGAGATCCATGAGTATGAACTTGAGACTAGTAAGATGGATACAAAAATGGATTACTTATTAAATCTTTTAAATGAAACTTATCATATGACCTATGAACACGCCAAAAGAGAATATACACTTGATATTGCTAGTGATATTGCAAGAGAAAGTGTTAGTAGTTTAAGAAAGGCCATGAATCGCTTGGGTGACGTTAATATAGGTAGTATTAAAGAATATGAACGTGTTAATGAAAGATATACCTTTTTAACGAGTCAAAAAAATGATTTAGATACGTCTATTGCTGATTTATTAGAAATAATTAAAGAAATGGATGAGATTATGATTAGTCGTTTAACCGAGGCTTATGAAAAAATTTCTGATGAGTTTGAACGGATATTTAAGAAAATGTTTAAAGGTGGCAGCGGTAAAATAAAACTTACTGACCCAGATAATATATTAGAAACTGGTATTGATATTATTGCTGAGCCTCCTGGTAAAAAACTTAATCATATTGCTTTATTATCAGGGGGAGAAAAGACACTTACAGCTATATCTCTATTATTTGCTATTTTAAATGTTTATCCTGTACCTTTCTGTGTTTTAGATGAGGTTGAAGCGGCCTTAGATGAAGCAAACGTTGATACTTTTGGTAAATATTTACAAGAACAAGAAGATAAAAGTGAATTTATTTTAATAACTCATAAAAAAAGAACTATGGAATACGCGAAAACTCTATATGGTATAACTATGCAAGAACAAGGTGTATCCAAAATAGTTAAAGTTAAATTAGAAGATGGTGACTCTTTAAATGCTGTATAATAAAAATATTTTAGTACTTGGTTTAGATAGCAAAACTTTAGCGGTAACTAAGTTACTTACACCTGATAATAAAGTAACACTTGTTTATGCCGAGCCTTTTTCTAACACTACTTTAAATGAATTAAAAATGGATAATGCTGCAATAGTAAAAGCAAGTTCAGTAGATGATTATGTAGATTATATAAGTAGTAGTTATGATGTTTTAATAGTAAGTTCAGGTGTTAGGGATAAAACTAAATTAAAAGAAAAAGCAAGGATGATAGGTAAACCTATTTTAAATGAATTAGAGGTTAGTTTTCATTATTTACCTAATGCAGTTAATATTATAAGTGTGTGTGGAGGAACAGGACGTGCTATAACTGCTTCTTTGATATATGAAATGTTAAAAAATGATGGCTATAATGTAGAGTTAGTTTTAGAAGAAAATGATTCTTTAGCCAGTATTATAAGTAGTGTTAAAAGTAATGATTATGTAGTTATTAATGTAAGCGAAGAAGAACTAGATAATATTATTGAATATAAAAGTAATATGGTAGTTATGACTAATCTTTATAATTTAGATAAAGATATAATGAAAAAAGCTTTAATTAATTTAAATAAGTACGATACAGTTATTGTTAATAAAGAAGATACATTGCTTTTAAGTTTAATTAATAATATAAATAGTTCTATTAAATACTTCTCTTTAAAAAATATTAGTGATGCTTATTATTTAGATGGTTCTTTATATTATGAGAAGGAGAAAATTATTGATTTAAGAAAAATAGTTTTAAAAGGACTTAGTAATTATGAAAATGTTTTAGCAAGTGTTTGTGCTTGTAAAGAGCTAGGTGTAAGTAATGAGGTGATTACTAAAGTCCTTAGTACTTATAAAGGGGTTAAACATAGTCTAGAATATATAGCCTCCCTTTATAACGTTAATTTTTATGATGATAGTAAGTCTTCAAATATAAAAGATACAATTAATGCCATAACCGCGTTACCTGGAAAAATCTTATTAATTATGGGTGATGGTAAAGAAAGCGATTTAGAAGAACTCAAAAGTTACTTAAAGAATGTTTTATTTATTGCCGCTATTGGGGAAGATAGATATCTCATTAAGGATTTTAGTGACCGCAATCATATAGCTTGTGAGGTACATGAAAAACTAGAAGCCTCTGTTTTAGCGTGTTATGCCAAGGCCCAAGCTGGTGATAATATTTTATTAAGTCCTGCTTATAAGAGTGAAGAGTTACTGGGAGATGAATTTGCACAAATTATAAACAATTTAAAAAATGAGGAATAATTATTATGAATGTGATAGATGAAATATATCTGTTAATTAAAAATGATAAAAGTAGACATACATTAGATAATAATATAGATTGTTTTCAAAAATTTTATTATTCTAGTATGAGTATTAATAATGATTATAGAGTAATAGAAATATTTAAGTATTTATTAAGTCTTGATTTAACAGATGACTTTGAACCAATGCCTTATTTGATTTCCAAAATTTTTAAAAGTTTTAATGATTATGAAATGATGTTAACCCAGTATTGCTATTTAAAAGATGCTAATCTTAATAGTGAATATGTTAAAAGCTTATTTTCTTTAATCAATGATTATTACTTTTTTATTAATTATGCTAAAAATGCAGCACTTACAAGCCTTATTGATGAACTTAACTTTACAAGAGATTATACAGGAAGTTTTATGGTTACTTTAAATGCTAGTTTCTTTGGGTTACCAGTGGATATGATTCAGCAAATGTTTTTACTAATTAAAAACAATATATATTTGCAAGATATTATTAAAAAGGGCACTATGAATAAAAAGATGCTTGATCTAGAGTATATTTATGATTATTTAAATAGATTTTTATTTACTGCTGAATTTATGAATAAAGAAAATATCAATAATGATGAATTAATGATATCTTTAAAAAATGGTAAAATAACTGATTATGAAACGTTACTTAAAATAACTAAAAAGTGTCCCATTGAATATTTACTAAACGATGAAAAACAAGGTATATCTTCTTTTTTAGATATAGTTAATAAAGTATTAAAAGACCCTTATGAAAGAAAAATTGTTTTTAATACATTTTTAGGTAAACTAGGTATGATAGAAGATAATCGTTATTTACTTAATTTCATAATGAATGATGAAAGAGCTAAAAGTTATATAGAAAAAAATGATTATGATGAAATAATTTACATGGCAGCGAATTATGATCTAAATAATCTTGATTCCAAAACTTGTATGTTTCTTTTAGATAAAACCTTTTCCATAACTCTTTTACTTAATTTAAAGGAAAAATTAAAACAAAACATTTTTACTGAAGAAGAAAAAAAACGAATCCAAAAAGAAACAAACTGGATAAATGATTATAACTATTCATTTACAAAGTCAATAGAAATACTTGATAAAGTATTTAAAGATGATAAAAAAGATATTGATTATATGATGGTTTTTGGAGCATTAAAAAGCCTTGCTAAAACATTTATGGGTGAAGAAATTTATATTTATTTAACAGAAGATAATAATATCTATGGTAGAGCTTACCAAGAAAGTAAAAGCATTGTTTTAAATGTTTATAATATTAAAGATTTACTTGAGAAAAATAATTTAAATGAACAACCAGAAGTCTTACATATTATTGCCACTCTTTATCATGAATGTAGACATTTAAAACAAAAAACAATGATGACAAATAACTTTGATAATAACGTATATGAAATGTATAAAGAAGAAATTTTAATGAACTCTTTAGAAGGATATTATACTAATAACTATCGTGGTACTTATTGTGAAAAAGATGCAAGAATAACGGGTAATGAAGAACTAATTAATTTATTAGAAATTTATTTTCCTTATATGCAAAATGCTATTTTCTATTATAAAAAGCAAAATGAAAAAGAATATAATGAAATAATAACAAATAAAAAAACATTTGAGCTTTCCATGCCAGTTAGGGTAGATGAGGCAATTGAAAAGTTAGTACAAGTTAATCCAGAATTATTAAATACATACCCTTGGCTTAAACATGAATATAATATTGATGGCACAAGAAAAGACGAAACTATGAAGCTACAGTAAATCTGTAGTTTTTTGATTGAATAAAGTATGATTTAATGCTACAATTTTATTGTAGAAAAGAGGTTAAATATGAAAGATAAGAAAACAATAATAATAGCTATAGTAATTTTATTACTAGCTATTGTGGCAACTGTTGGTGCTAGTTATGCGTACTTTGCTACAGCAACAAAAACAGCAGGTAATGATAAGAACTTAAATATTGTAACGGAAGATTTAGGTAACATTAAATGGGAAGGAACCAAAGTATTTGAAAGCGGCAATTTATTACCAGGTGAATGTGGTATTCAAACTTTTACTATTGAAAAGAATAGTGCATCTGGTAAAGGCATCTATGAAATAGACTTAAAAGGCATTATTGATGAAGCATTCGGCAGTGATGTAGAAATAAGTCTTTATAAGTCAACTAATCCAACTACTAATAACGTTACTATAAAAGAAGGAAGTAGTACTATTAGTGGTGACACCACAAAACAATATTACAAAGAAGATAGTGTTGTTTTAAATGGTACACCAGAGAAAGTGTATGGAACAAAAGCCTTACAGAATAAAGATAAAATAATATTAGAACAAGCAGACTTTGATAATAGCACATTATCTAAAACTACATATTATTTAGTATATTGTTATAAAAATAATGGTAATCAAGATATCCAACAAGGTAAAAGTTTTAGTGGTGAAATAAGTGTAAGATTAATATTAGAAAAGGGAAGCCAGCAAGAAAGTGCAAATGCTGTAGAATATATTACAACACTTTCAACTACTGATACGACAAACTTAGCCACAGATGATTATGGTAACACAAGGTATATAGGAAAAAATCCAAATAACTATGTAAGCATTGATGGTGATATATGGCGTGTTATAGGGGTTATGAAGAGTATTGATGATGGCACAGGCAATAAGAGTGATAGAGTAAAACTAATAAGAGCTGGGTCTATAGGCGGTTATTCATGGGACACAAGTGAGTCAAGCGTTAATGACGGTGATGGCGTGAATGAATGGAGCCAGGCAGACTTGATGAAATTATTAAATCCTGGTTACGAAAGTGAAACAGTAGGCGGGTCTCTATACTGGAATAGTAAATCTGGTACATGTTATAATGCTACAAGCAATGGAACAAGAAGTTGTAATTTCACAAGCACAGGCATAAAAGATAAATTAAAAGCATTAATAAGTGACGTTGTGTGGAATACAGGAACTAATGGAAAAACTAATATTGTGAGTGTAAACAATGCGTTAGCAAAAAACTTCTATACATACGAAAGGAGTAGGAACACAGGAAAAATTTGTACAAGCGGGATACACTGCACTAATGATGATATAGTAAGAACAACGACATGGAAAGGATTAGTAGGATTAGCATATCCAAGTGACTACGGATATGCAACAAGTGGTGGTAGTACAAAAGATCGTTCAACGTGTCTAAACATATATTTAGGAAAATGGAATAATAATCCAGATTGTCACATTAATGACTGGTTATTTAGTGGCTCTCAATGGACATTAATGCCTCTTGCATATTCATCTCTTGCCACAAATGTGTTCTATGCTGGATCAGAAGGCCAAGTTTTCAACTATGGTGCCGGTGCTAGCAATTCGGTTCATCCAGTTGTGTATCTATTATCTTCTGTTCTTATTACTAGCGGAGATGGTTCTGAAGCAAATCCCTTTGAACTTGGACTATAAAAAAATGTGAGATTATATTTCTCGCATTTTTTCTTGGTTTTTATATGGATTTTTAGGGTCTATTTTATCTACAAATAAGATGCCGTTTAAGTGATCTATTTCATGTTGGAAAGCTATTGATATGTCTTCTCTGACACGTATTTGATAAGATTTACCGTTTTC
>CAKOMI010000003.1 GCA_934096605.1 uncultured Bacilli bacterium | reverse complement strand
GAATTATTAAACGAACACAATAATCACTATATTGCTAGTGTATCTGATTATAATTATATATATGTTATATGTTATGCGGATATTTCCACGGGGGATTGTTATGTCTCAATATTACCCCATCAAAAAGAAAAACTTATTAATACTATTTTGAAATCAGGAATATTAGAGATTATTTTAAGAGATAATGAAGATACCGAACTACTAGCTCTTTTAAAAGGAACTTATGGTATTGAAGTATCAGTTTGTACTGAGGAACTAGAAGAAAAGTATGAGTCTTTATATAGTCATTTAGAAGAAGAACATTATGTTCACGCGATTAAACATTTACTATATTATCTAGTAGTTAAAGAACTTAAGGATTTGAGCCATTTTAAACCAGCTATCGTAGTAATACCAGATGACTATTTAGAGATGGACGTGCATACAATAAGAAACTTAGAATTAGTAGAAACACTAAGACTTAAAGAAAGAAATTTTTCCCTTATTTGGTTAATTGATAAAACAAGAACAAGTATGGGTTCAAGAAAATTAAAAAGTTGGCTTTTAAATCCCCTTAAAGATCGTAAGTTAATAGAAGAAAGATATGATAAAATAGAAATTCTTAATAATCAGTTTATTTTAAAAGATAGTTTAAGAGATTCATTATACAAAGTTTATGATATTGAAAGACTATGTGGTAAGATTACATGTGGATCTGTTAATGCCCGGGATTTACTACAATTAAAGGTAAGCTTGCAAGAATTACCTAATATTAAGAAAATAGTAAAAGAACTAGGTTTTAAAGAAAAAATTACTACCCATGAAGAATTATATAACTTACTAGATAAGGCTATTTATGAAAATCCTCCTATTACACTAAAAGAAGGCTATTTAATTAAAGAAGGCTATAATAGTGAACTTGATGAATTAAAAAGTATTAGAAGTGGTGGTAAAGAGTTTATTGCTAGTTTTGAAAATCATTTAAAAGAAGAAACTGGTATTAAAAATTTAAAAGTTGGTTATAATAAAGTATTTGGTTATTTTATTGAGATTACCAAAGGCCAAATTGCTAATGTACCAGAAGACTTACATTGGGAACGAAGGCAAACTCTTACAAATGCAGAACGGTATATCTCACCTGAATTAAAAGAAAAAGAAGCTCTTATTTTAAATGCTGAAGAAAAAATTATAGATATTGAATATAATTTATTTAATGAAGTTAAAGAAGAGATTAAAAGAAATATCTTAAGTTTAAAAGATACAGCTAATGTTATAGCTGAGTTAGATGCGATTACCTCTTTATCAGTAGTAGCAGAAGAATATAGATTTGTAAGACCTGTTTTAAATGAGGAACATTTTATTGAAATAAAAGCCGGTAGACACCCAGTTATTGAAAAAGTTAGTAATGCTTCTTATGTCGCGAATGATTGCATTATGGATAATTCTATTAATACTCTTTTAATAACTGGTCCTAATATGAGTGGTAAATCAACGTTTATGCGGCAATTAGCGATCATTGTTATTCTTGCTCAGATGGGATCGTTTGTACCGGCCAAAAGTGCTAAGTTGCCTATTATTGATAAGATTTTTACAAGGATTGGGGCCAGTGATGACTTAGTAAGTGGTGAATCTACATTTATGGTGGAAATGAAAGAGGCTTGTAACGCGATTTTAAATGCAACTGAAAATAGTTTAATATTATTTGATGAACTAGGACGTGGAACTGCAACATATGATGGTATGAGTATTGCTGAAGCTATATTAAATTTTGTAGCAACCCATATTCAGTGTAAAACACTATTTTCAACCCATTACCATGAACTTACGGTTTTAGAAAACAAAATACCTTCTATCAAAAACGTTCATGTAAGTGCTGTCGAAGAAAATGGTAAATTAACATTTCTGCATAAAATTAAAAATGGAGCTGTTGATAAAAGTTATGGTATTCATGTAGCTAAACTGGCTGGCTTACCTGATGAAATTATAAATGACGCAATGAAGATACTAAGTGTTTATGAAAATAAACCAAAGAAAAAATATGATGAATCGCAAATACAATTAGTAATGGATTTTCAAGATGAGAAAAAAGACCCCATTAGAGAAAAACTTGATAGTATTGACCCCCTTAGAATGACTCCAATGGAAGCAATAAATGTTTTATATGAATTAAAAGAAGAAAATAATCATAAATATTAGAAAAGGACTGATGATATGGAACAAGAAACAAAAACTTATTTCTTAAAAAATTGTATTTCTTTTGGTAATGAAAATATGACCAAAGAAGAAGAAATGGAAATAAAAAAAGGATTAAAAAATATTATTAATAATTATAATTCAGAAAAATCTTTAATAGAACTAGGTTATTTATTTTCAGAGTATGGTATTAAAAATGTCAAAAAAGTAATTAATAGCTCTAGTATTACAGAAACTGGTCAAGTTGTTGCTCTTAAAAAATCAGAGCATTACAAAGAATTTAATACAATGCTTAAAAATTATACAACAAGTGCTTATCCGGTAATAATTGGTTTTAGTGAAGAAATGCCCCTTGATAGTGATAGAAAAAGAAGAAAAGAAAAGGCTATATTTAGTTTTGATTATTATTTTGATAAAAATACTGATATACCTCTAGTAAGGATTCATAAAGATGATAAAGAATTAGCAAGAAAGACTAAATATGAAGAAATAAATCAAGCTATTTTAAATGGGGATACTAAAACATTGCAAGAAAATGTCGAATTTATTTTGAAAAGACCAGTTTATCATTATTTAATTAATATGTTTTCTTTAAAAATGCCTATAGATACAGAAGAAATTAAGTTATATCGTCGTAAAAAGGTGGATTAGGACTAGTATGTACTAGTCTTTTTTGATAAAATAATGATGGTGATGTTTTATGCTTAAAAGAAGCGAACTTAGAAAAGAATGTATGACTATTTTATACCAAATAGACATTTTGCGTCAGAATAAAGTGCCGTATGAAATAGAGAATGTTATTAAAGAAAATATAGGTTTTGATAACGAGTTTGTTAAAGATATAGTTTTTGGTGTCATGGAAAGAATTGATGAAATTGATAAACTAGCTAATAGTTATTTAAATAATTGGGATATTAAAAGGCTTGATAAAACAGGTGCGGCCATTTTAAGAATGGGTATTTATGAAATGAAATATATGGATACACCACCTGTAGTAGTTATTAATGAAGCCATAGAGCTTGCTAAAATTTATACTGATAGTGACGTTGTAAAAATGATTAATGCCGTTTTAGATAAATTATTAAAGGAAGAATAATGAATCAAAATTATATTACAATAACCCAAGTAAATAACTATATTAGAACAATATTTGATGAAAATCCCCATTTAAAGAAAATATATTTAAAGGGTGAAATTAGTAACTTTAAACACCATTCATCAGGACACCTTTATTTAACTCTTAAAGATAACGAATCAAGAATAAGTGCAATTATGTTTAGAAGTGCAGCAAGTACTCTAAAATTTACTCCAGAAGATGGTATGAACGTTTTAGTAAGTGGCAGAATTAGTGTGTATCCTGCTGGTGGTAATTATCAAATATATATTGACCACATGGAAGTAGATGGGTTAGGTTCTTTATATGTCGAGTTTGAAAAATTAAAAAGAAAATTATTACAAGAAGGTTTATTTGCTAAAGAACATAAAAAACCAATCCCTAAATATCCGAGTAAAATTGGTATTGTTACAGCACCTACTGGGGCAGCAATTAAAGATATATTAAGTACGATAAAAAGAAGATTCCCATTATGCGAAACAATTTTATTTCCGGCTTTAGTCCAAGGTGTATCGGCTGCAAGTGATATTGCTCGTAAAATCGAAATAGCAAATAACTATGATATAGATGTTTTAATTGTGGGCCGAGGTGGTGGGTCTATCGAAGACTTGTGGGCTTTTAATGAAGAGATTGTAGCAAGAGCTATATATAATTCAAAAGTACCAATTATTAGTGCCGTAGGGCATGAAGTAGACGTAACAATTAGTGATTATGTTGCCGATATGCGAGCCCCGACTCCAACGGGAGCTGCTGAGATGGCTGTACCAACAATACTAGAGGTTAAAAACACATTTAAATTATTAGAAAGTAAACTCGGTAATGCTATTAAAAATAATATTAATTTTTATAATGAACGATTACTTAAATTAGAATCTAGTTATATTCTTAAAAATCCAATGACTTTATATGAAATAAAAGCTCAAAAACTAGATACTTTAGTAGATAATCTAAATAGTGATATAACTAATATTTTAAAAGAAAAAAGACTTACTCTTAGTCATTTAACATCTAATTATATCCTAGAAAATCCTTATATGCTTTTAACAAGTAGGCAAGAAGAACTAAATAACAAAGAGAAATTGTTAAAAAAGGAAATTAAAAGTATCATTGATAAGAATGATGCTAGTTTACAATATATATTACAAACATTAAAATTAGTTAATCCCTTAAATATTTTAGATAAAGGTTATTCATTAATTGAAAAAGATGGGGTTATTATCAAAGAAAGTAAAAATTTAAAAATAAAAGATAATCTACATGTTATATTACATGATGGAGAAATTAATGTAGAGGTAAAGGAGATAATATCATGAATGAAAAAACATTTGATAGTGCATTAAAAGAATTAGAAGAAATTATAAAGAAATTAGAAAGTGGTGGCACGCCACTAGAAGAAGCGATTACTGCTTATACAGATGCGATGAACTTAGTTAAAATTTGTCAAGAAAAACTTGATAATGCAACTAGTCAAGTAAATAAGATCTTAAATGAAAACGGAACTATATCTGATTTTCAAAGTGAAGTGAGTGATACAAATGAGTAAAATGGTAACAAAGATAACAGACAGAGATACTGACTTTGCTCTTTGGTATACAGACGTAGTAAGAGAAGCTGATTTAGTAAGTTATAGTAATACGAAAGGCAGCATGATAATTAGGCCTTATGGTTACGCAATATGGGAACAAATGCAAAGCATTTTAGATAAAGAGTTTAAACGCTTAGGACACCAAAATGTGCAAATGCCTATGTTTATTCCTGAGTCATTACTAAATATTGAAAAAGAACATGTTAAAGGTTTTGCTCCTGAAGTTGCCTGGGTAACCCATGGTGGCGAAAATAAATTAGAAGAAAGAATGTGCGTTAGACCAACAAGTGAAGTATTATTTTGTGATCACTTTAAAAATATTGTTAAGTCTTATCGTGATTTACCTATTTTATATAATCAGTGGTGTACGATTGTGCGTTGGGAAAAAACAACTAGACCTTTCCTTAGAAGTAGGGAGATTCTTTGGCAAGAAGGCCATACGTTACATAGAACAAAAGAAGAAGCAAAACAAGAAACACTTAGAATGTTTCGGGTATATGAAGACTTTCAAAGAAATGTCCTTGCTTTACCAGTATTAACTGGCAAGAAAACTGAAAAAGAAAAATTTGCTGGGGCTGAAGAAACATATACTCTTGAAGCAATGATGTATGATGGAGTGGCCTTACAAAACGGGACAAGTCATTTCTTTGGTGATCATTTTGCCAAAGCCTTTGGTATTCAATACTTAGATGAAGATAATACTTTAAAGACCCCTTTTCAAACTAGCTGGGGTGTTTCTACTAGAATGATTGGTGCCCTTATAATGACGCATGGTGATAATCACGGTCTTGTACTACCACCAAATATTGCTCCAATAAAAGTAGTATTCGTGCCAATTAGTAATGATGAAAAAGTATTAAATGTAGTTAATGATATTGCGAGCAAATTACCAGATAATATTACTTATAGTATTGATGATTCTAATAAATCGCCAGGATTCAAATTTGCTGATGCTGAGGTCAAAGGTATTCCCATTCGAATTGAAGTTGGACTAAGAGATTTAGAACAAAATACAGTTACTTTAGTTAGAAGAGATACCTTAGAAAAAATAAGTGTACCTACTAATGAAGTAGTAAATAAAATTATAGATACGTTGCCAATTATTCAAAGTGATATGTATAATAGAGCCTTAAAAAGACGTGATAGTATGATTTATGAGGTTACATCTAAAGAAGAATTTATAAATACAGCTAAAACAAAACCAGGATTCATTCTAGCAGCCTGGTGTGGTGAGACTGCTTGTGAAGATAAGATTAAAGAAGAAACTGGTTTAAAAAGCCGTTGTATAAAAGAAGATATTACTGATGGTGTTTGTGCCTACTGTGGTAAACCTGCCAAACATAAGATATACTTTGGTAAACAATATTAGTTAGGAGAATTACAATGAAAAGTTTTAAAAACATGAGAGATTATTCACATGAAGAACTTGTGGAACTTGTTTTAAATTTGACTGAAGAACAAATATTAGATTTAAGTGCTAATTATGGTGGATACCCTGTTTTATTTCGTATGGCACTTGATGAAAGAATAAGTCATATCCCTTTTATTCAAACAGGGGCCGCCGTTATAATTGAAAATGAAAATAAAGAAATTCTTTTACAAGAAAGAACTGATAGAAATCAATGGGGATTGCCAGGTGGCTGTCAAGATTTAGGTGAAGACTTACGCTTTACAGCGGTTAGAGAAGCCAAAGAAGAAACTGGCTTGATGCTAAACCCAGATGAATTAGAATTAATAGATACACTATCCGGCGAATCAAGAAAAAACAGTTATCCAAATGGCGATATTGTATATAATAATACTTCTTTGTACGTAGCCCGTGTTGCTCTTCATGATGCCAGCAATTTAAAAGGTGATTCAGAAACTAAATGTTTAAAGTTTTTTGCCTTAGAAAATATTCCAACAAATTTAATGGATATAGATTTAATTAATACTTATAAAAAATATCTTAGCAAAGCATAAAGATTAGTACGCAAATAAACAATATTAAGTCCTATTAAGGGCTTTTTATTATGAAAACACTCTAACTAGTAAATATTACCATTATTAAATAACTATAAATTATCATAATATAAATGGTGATGATAATGAAAAAATTACAAACTTTTTTAGTTAGTCTTAGTATGTTTAGTCTCTTACCACTAAAAGTTTTTGCATATTCAGATAAAGTGATGCTTGGTGGTGAAAACGTAGGTATACATATTGATATGACAGGCGTAATGGTTATAGGATTCTATAAAGTAGATGGTGAAAACTTAAGAGGAAATCCTAATATTCAGATTGGTGATTATATTTTAAAAGTTAATGATAAAGAAATTACTAGTATTGATGATTTAACTCGCGCAATCGAAAAAGAAATAAAAGATAACAAAGTTGTTTTAACAGTAAGAAAAGGCACAGAAGATAAAACAATAGAAATGTCTTTAAAAAAACAAGATGGTGTTTATAAGACTGGTTTATACGTTAAAGATGGCATCACAGGACTTGGCACTATTTCTTATATTGATCCAGAAACAAAAGTATATGGTGCTTTAGGGCATGAGATTATAGAAAGCAATTCCTCTAAAGTTGTTGAGGTTAAAACTGGTAATATATTTGAAAGTACTGTAACAAGTATTAGAAAAAGTAGTGAAGGTAATGCTGGTGAAAAGAATGCTAAGTTTAATTTTAATCATATATATGGTGATATAAAAAATAACACTAATCATGGAATATTTGGTATATATAAAGAAAGCGTTGATAGAAAAACAATTTCTGTCGGTAATCCTAGTGATATTAAAAAAGGTAATGCTAAAATTGTAACAGTTTTATCTGGCAGTGAAAAAAAATATTACGATATAAATATTACTAATATTGAAAATAAAGATACTAAGAACTTAACTTTTGAAATAACTGACCAAGAACTTATTAATAAAACAGGCGGCGTTATTCAAGGCATGAGTGGCTCACCAATTGTTCAAGACGACAAAATTATCGGGGCCGTTACCCATGTTATAGTAGATCATCCTTTAAAAGGTTATGGTATATTTATTACAACAATGTTAAAAGAAGGCGATAAAATATTATAGCCTTTTTAAATATAAAAAAAATCACTATATGAAAGCGATTTAACTAATAGTATAAGCAACAATGGAAGCAGCAATACCAGCAACCATAATAAATAATGTAATCCAAGTTACAATAGTTCTTACTTTCTTATTCATCTTGCACCTCTTTCTCTAATCAATTTATCATAAAATATAGTTTTTGTAAATATACTTTGATAGGTGAGGACTAATGAATATAAAAAGGTATTTGCAAGCAAGAAAGTATTTATTACTATTTTTGATGGTTCTTTTTTTAATTGGCATTGGTATTGGTATGTTTCTAGGTATAACTAATATAGAAGCCTTAAGATATAGTGTTATAAGTTATGCAAGTAATATGGGCGGGTCGAGTTTCAATTACTTGTATTTTCATTTTTTTATGGTAGTTATAAGTGTTCTTTTATCATTTTGTTTAATTGGTGTACCCCTTTTATGTGCAATTATTTTTTATGAAGGTATGAGTATCGGGTTTTTACTAGGTATTTTTAGTTTAACATACGGTTTAAAAGGCTTATTATTTAGTGTAATATTCTTACTAATAACCAAATTTATATATATATTTCTTTTAATATTTCTTTTTTCTAAATGTTTACAAATTGCAAGAAGAATGATTGGTAGATTTTTATATAATAGTAATAATAATGATTTAATGTTACACTTAATAAAAGGGGTACTAGTTATAGTCATAGGTATTATTTTTTATGATACATTACTTATGTTTACAGGAAGTAAAATCATTCAGTCCTTCTCTTTTTTATTAACTTAAATTAAATATGGATTTATGTTTATATTTTTGTTAAAATAAACATGTAAAGAAGGAATGTTTATGACAAAAAAAGTAATTGTAGGTATGAGTGGGGGAGTTGATTCAGCTGTCAGCGCTTATTTATTAAAAAAAGAAGGATATGAAGTGGAAGGTCTTTTTATGCGTAACTGGGACGCCCTTGTAAATAATGACATCTTAGGAAATCCAACTTTAAACGAATATATATGCCCCCAAGAGACTGATTACAACGATGCTAAAAAAACATGTGAAATACTTGGTATTCCATTACACCGTGTAGATTTTATTAAGGAATATTGGGATAATGTTTTTACCTATTTTTTAGAGGAACTTAAAAAAGGAAGAACACCTAATCCAGATTTACTTTGTAATAAATATATAAAATTTGATGTTTTTAAAAAAGAAGCCATGAAACTTGGGGCAACTTACATGGCAACTGGCCATTATGCAAGACTTGTTGATGGTAAGCTTCTAAGAGGTGTTGACACTAATAAAGATCAAACCTATTTCCTAGCCCAGTTATCACCTGAGCAATTAAAAAATGTTTTATTTCCAGTTGGAAATTTAACTAAAACTGAAGTAAGAGAAATAGCTAAAAGAGAAAACTTAAATGTAGCTAGCAAAAAAGATTCAACAGGTATTTGTTTTATTGGTGAAAGACATTTTCAAGAGTTTGTGCAAAATTATTTAAAACCGAATCCAGGTAATATTGTAAATGTTGAAACAAAAGAAATTATTGGCCAACATAATGGTTTAATGAATTACACAATTGGTCAAAGAAGAAACGTTGGTATAAATGGCTATCAAGAAAGACATTATGTATGTGGTAAAAATGTTGAACAAAATATTTTATATGTTGCTTTTGGTGAAGATAGCAAGTATTTAATTAGTGATGCGTGTTCTTTAGAGAATATTAATTGGATTAGTGATAAAAGACCAATTAAATGCACGGCTAAGTTCCGCTATAGGGGAGATGACTATCCTATTTTAGTAGAATACTTAGACAATGGTAATTTAATTGTTCGTTATAATGAAGGCGTTAAAAGCGTTACACCAGGCCAGTTTTGCGTTTTCTATGATGGTGAAGAATGTCTTGGTAGTGGCGTTATAAATGAGGTCTTTAAAGATAATAAGAAACTTTGGTATTTATAAGGAGAAAACTTAAATTTTTCTTCTTATTTTTTTAACTTTTTGTTTACTTTTACTTGACACTAAAATGTCTAGTGCCTTATAATTAAAATGTAAATAAAAGAGATAGGAATGATGATAATGAATAAATTAAATGAACTATTACAAGAACTTGGTATATCAAAGGTAAGACTAGCAAAATACTTAGGCGTATCAAGACAAATGGTTTACAATTATCTTGAACTTGACGATATTAACAAATGGCCAAAAGAAAAGAAAATTCTTTTATTTAAATTATTAGATATTCAAGATAGCAAAGATATTGAAAATGTAGATATTACAACTGATTACTTAATGAATGTTGAAAATAGACTTAATCAAAGTATTAAAAGTAATGCTAGTGAAGATGCTTATTTAGATATTAAAAACTTAAATAAAGATGCTCAAAATTTATTATCTGATATGTTTAATTTAATGAAAGAAAAGCTAAGTGATGATAGAAAAAAAGAAGAAAATTATTATGCTTTTTTGTATCTTTATCATATGTTACAATCAATGAATAGTGTACCTGAAATCAAATATATATTTGGCTATATGTCAAAAATAACAGGCTTTACTAATCCAGATGATTTTAAATTTAATGAAGATAGACAATTTATTTTTGAAAGCATTTTATACTCAGCTTTAACTTTATATAATAATGGGGGAGCCTCACGTAGTAAACTTGCAGAATCACATCGAAGATTCGCTCAAGAAATTGAACAAAAAAAGGAAGAAAAATTAGGAAGAACTCAACAATTGTTCTCTATTAAGGATCAAGCCTTAAAAGAACTTGGCTATACAGAACTTAATACAAGTAATGCTGAAGAAGTTATTGAAAAAATTGCCGAGATTGAATCACGTGGTTCAATGATGAGTGAAGAATAATATGAATATTAAGCCAGATTTTGATAAAAGAATTGAATTAGTTTTTGGTATTCTTTATTGTGCTTATATAGAAGGTATAATTCCTGAAAATTATGGTAAATATTTCTTTTTCAAAAGTTGCAATAATGATTATTATCAAAACTTTTATAATATGTATAAAAAATATGCTTCATTAGAGTTAAAAGAATACATAAAAAATGGTGGATTTGATTATTATGAAAGAACTTTGCAAATTGCCCTTGCCATGGATTATGAATATAATATACAAGATAATCAATATATAGAACAAATAAAAATAAATAATAAATGTTTTGATCAAAAAAAGATAAGTTTTTTACTAAAAGATTTTACGACTAAAGCAAATTATGAAAAATTTTACAGTGCTAACACAAATTACTTTGCTACATTATGTAATAAATTTGTTGAAGCCTTAAACTCATATGTTAATTTTAATTCAAATATTATGACAGATTTCTTTGGCTATAGTGTAGGGGAGTTTGGTATCAAAATATTCAATTTTGTTAATGGTAGTTTTGGCTATATAAATGAAAACACAATTTTAAGTTGCATATCAATTAATGCTGAAAAAGAAATTTCTGATAAAGTTGTAACAATATGTTTTCATGAATATTCTCATCCATATGTCAATAAACTAGGGGTAGAGTATTTTGAAAAAATAAATTTAGATAAACTTTTAGCAGATGCCAAAAAGCATGGTTTGCAAGAATGTTACTATGACAAGATAAATTTTATTAATGAATATGTAGTTAGATCTATACAAGTATATTTGACTGCAAAATACATGGAATCTGATTATATTGTTAGAAATATTAATTATCATAAAAACATCTAGTTCCTTATTTTATTCAATTGAATGATAAATTATAAATTTTAACTGATGACTCCCCTATTAAATTAACATTTTTAGTAGGGGAGTTTTAATATAAAAAATACATGCTTATAACGATATATATAATTTTATGGCACTCTCTAATTTGCATCGAAATATTTAATAATGAATAATTATCCATATGAAAACAACAAAGTAATTAAATTGTTTTTATGATTTGCGTCAAAATATAAGCTGAATTGATAATCCATAATGTTAAAATAGATTTTTTAAATAATTGATGCAAGATAAATCAATTATGAGTAATTAAAATGTATATTGGAATAAGTAACTTTTAATATTTTGCATCGAATATATAATAGATGAATAATTATGCATTTTATTTAAATAATTAATATATAAACTATAATATTTTTGCTCTATTTTCAATAAATTTAAATGTCACATAATAGATATTATGTAAACCACGATGAATATCAGACTTAAGATATAGCATATGTACTAATTAATTACTTCACCATTATTTCAATTATTTGTAATACTATATAATTAATTTATGCTTTTGTTATTATAAAAAGCAATGATTAATAATGGTTAACATAACACCAACAAATGCTCCTAATAAAATATAATTATTTTGATGATATTTCAAGGCTTTTGGCAATAATTCATGAATCGCTAAAGTTATCATTATACCGGCAACAAATATTAATATAAAACTTATCATGACATCAGTTATAAATTTTCGTAAAAATATAAAGGCTACTACTGCCCCTAAGGGTTCAGCAAGACCCGATAACAACGTTGCTTTAATACTTTTTTTCTTGTCACCTGTGGCATAATAAATTGGCACGGCTATACTTATTCCTTCTGGTATATTATGAAGCATGATAGCAAGACTAATTTTAAGGCCCAGTTCGATATTTTGATAACTACTTAAAAATGTAACTATACCTTCCGGAAAATTATGAAGCATAAGAGCGAGCATAGATAAAACACCAACTCGGTACAAATCGAAATCGTTACTACTACCCTTCTCTATTTTTTTATTAATAAAATAAACCGCTAGTATACCCATTATAAAGAATATTAAAGAAAATAAAATGCCTTTAAATAATTTATAATTAGTTAGAATAGCATATGATGCTTCCGGTATTAGCTCAGTTATGGAAATAGCAATCATGATAGTTAAGGAAAAACTAAGAGAAAACGTAATAAATTTATTGATATTCTCTCTTTGCCATTTGAAGAAAATGGGAATTACACCAAATATAGTTGAAATACCAGCCAAGAAAGATATGAAGAAAGGAATAAAAAAGGACATATAATCACCTATCTAATTATATGTCTTAAGTTTTATTTATAGACGTCTTGGCTTTTTATCTTGCATGGCAAAATACGTTTTTTCATCAATGATACCTGCTCTTAATAAATCTTCTTTGGAACTACTATATATATCATTTGCGTCCATATTTTCTAGGATGAGGTTTATTCCCCCTTCTCTAAAGAGAACGCCCATTTTCTTGTTTTGGAAATCATCACGCATAATATTATCAATAATTTTTACACGCTCTAACTCATTTAATACACTAGGGGTTTTTAAAATGTTATCATCAAAGTGGGTGTTATTCTCGTCTTTTAAAGCATTATATGGTGTGATTAAAAAGGTATCATTATAACCAAATATTAAACTAGGATAAGATAAATCATTAAGGCCATAGTTATCAAATCTCTCTTGCTTTTTTGTAAGATATAGTCCTTCTAAATAAACACCTCTTAATTTTTTATATGACTTTAATTCTTTAGTAAACTCTTTAAACAACCCGGTAGTACCATAATATTTTTCTAAAAGATAATTCTCATTATAAGAAATAAATAATTCAATCAAATGATCACTTAACAATGGGTCTTTTATCCGTTTATTCTGATAAAGTAAAATAGCTTTTTTTAATACATCGTGCTTTCTACAAATTGGAGACAAAATAGAATCCGTTATTTTATCAAAATCTTTTACTTGATTAACATTAATACTTTTTCTTTTAACACCATTTTCTCTTGTTATATTAAAATTTATTCTATTTAATCTTTCTTCTGCTAATGGTTTTAAAATATTCGTATCAGTTTTATAAATACAATCATAATATTTTGGGTATTTATAACCTTTCATACGCAGAACAAATACTTTAGTATTTTTATAGTCACTTTCTTTTACATTTGCATATTTTAATAATTCTTCTTTAGTGTAATGCATAGTAATAAGATCTAATTCAGAAATATCTGTAAACTCATTTATTTTTTCGTTATCCCTATTAAATGACACAATCCTAGGTAAACCCTTAACACTTACAATAAGATAATATTTAGTTTTATCAATATACATAAACTTACACCCTTTCTAATAATTTTATTTTATCTAAAATACCAAACATTGGCAAGAAATTTTAGTATGATAAAAAAGAAATGTTCCATAATATTAATGGGAGGTAAAAGAATGAAAAAACAAAAAGAAAATCGTTCTAAAAATTCTAGACAAAACAGTCAAAAAAGACAAAATGCTAGAAAAGAAGAACAAAATAACAAAAATTGCGATTAGTTAAAGGAATGACGATGAAAAGTCATTCTTTTTCTTTAGGATTCAATTGTGATCTAGGGTGACTTTTTAAGTATTCTTCTTTTTCATGTTCTTTAGTAACATGCGTATATATTTGGGTAGTTGTTATATCACTATGGCCTAAAAGTTCTTGAATAACCCGTAAGTCAGCTCCATTAGATAAAAGATGTGTAGCAAAAGAATGCCTTAAAGTATGAGGACTAACATCTTTTTTTATGCCTGCATGAAGACAAATAGTTTTAAGAATCTTAAAGAACCCTTGTCTTGTAATAGGTGTACCCCGGTTATTTAAAAATAATTCTTCGTAGTTCTTTCCCTTTTTAATTAAGTACCCCCGATACTCTTCAATATATAATTTTAAATATTTTTTACTAGTTTCATTAAAAGGAATAATTCTTTCTTTGCTACCCTTTCCTTCTACTCTTACTAAGTTTTCACTTAAAGAAATATTAGTAAACCTAAGACTTAATAATTCACTTATTCGCATACCAGTAGCATATAAAAGTTCTAACATAGCTTTGGTACGATAATCATACGGTGTATTAAGAGGAATATCTAGAATTTTGTTTACTTCTTCATAAGTTAAATATTTGGGTAAATCTTTAGTTATTTTAGGTAATGGTATTCCTTCACAAGGATTATAAGCTGTAAGACCTTCTTCAACTGAAAAAATATAAAAACGATTGATAACTGTTAGGTAATGAGCTCTTGTAGTATCAGTTTTGTCACGTTCTTTGATAAAAAAATTTTCAATATCTTGTCTACTTAAAGAATATGGGTCTTTATTATTTAAATACTCTGTAAAAATGTTTAGATTTTCTTCATAAGATACAAGGGTATTCTTACTTAATTTATTAACGTATTTTAATGTATCAAGAAATTTTTGCATGCCATAAGGTAGTTCTTTATTCACACTATCACCTTCTAAAACAAGTATAAAAGAAAGGGCTTTGGTTGTCAAATAGTAAATGATTTGATAAAATGGTGTATAGGTGGTATTATGGAGAATTTAGCAAATAAAATGCGACCAACTAAGTTAGACGATGTTATCGGTCAAAAGCACTTGGTTGGTGAAGGCAAAATTCTTACTAATTTAGTAGAACATAAACATTTAGTTTCAATGATTTTATATGGACGACCTGGTATTGGTAAAACGTCTATAGCTCATGCGATTGTAAGCGAACTAAAGTGCCATTATAAGTTTTTAAATGCGACAATTAACAATAAACAAGATTTTGATATTGCCATTGAAACAGCTAAAATGTATGATGATATGGTTTTAATTATTGATGAGATTCATAGAATGAATAAGGATAAACAAGATTTGTTGTTGCCTCATATTGAATCAGGTTTAATAACGCTTATTGGTCTTACTACGAGTAATCCTTATCACAAGATTAATCCCGCAATTAGAAGTCGCGTACAAATATTTGAATTACACGATTTAACAGAAGAAGAAATTGTTATTGGTCTTAAAAGGGCCTGTACTCATTTAGAGGGTATAAAGGCTAGTGATGAGGCTTTAGAATATATTGCTTTTTGTGCCTCTGGTGATTTTCGAAGTGCTTTAAATTTATTAGAAACAACATATTATGCTTCTAAAGACTTTGTTATTACACCTGACTTAGTAAAGAGCATTAATGCTAAGCCTGTGTTTTTTCATGATAAAAATGAAGATGGCCATTATGACGTATTATCAGCCTTTCAAAAGTCTATTAGAGGAAGTGATGTTGATGCCTCATTACATTATTTGGCTCGCCTTATTATGGCTGGCGATTTAGATAGTATTTATAGACGGATGAGTGTTATTGCGTATGAAGACATTGGTCTTGCTAACCCTTCAATTGGGCCTAAAGTAATGGCTGCAATTTCGGCTGCTGAATTAGTAGGATTACCTGAAGCAAGAATACCCCTTGGTACGATTGTTACTGAAATGGCTTTATCACCTAAATCAAACTCAGCCCATGTAGCCTTAGATAATGCTTTAAATGATGTTAATATGGGGAATGTCGGACCTGTGCCTAATCATATAAAAACCAGTTCACCAAATTATTTATATCCCCACAATTATAAAAATGCTTATGTTAAACAAGAGTATCTACCAGAAAAATTAAGGGGTAAGAAATATTATGTAGCTAAAGATAACAAATATGAAAATAATCTTAATAAGTTATGGAAAGAAATGAGGAGTGAAAGATGAATATAACTTGTATTGGCAGTGGCATATTTAGTTTTGCAATTGCTAATTTATTAAAAGAAAATAAAAATAATAAAATTAAAATTTGGAGTCATGATGAGGAATTTGTTAAAAATATAACTAATAGTAAAAAAGTTAGTTTTGATGATTATACAATGGAAATTCCAGAGAATATTACTTTGACAAGTTCTTTAAGTGATGCCGTAGATAAGAGTGATGCGATTTTTATATTAGTTAGTAGTAAATACTTTATTGATATATTAAATGAACTACAATATGAAAATATCCGTTCTATACCTATTTTTATAGGCACTAAAGGGCTTTTAGATATATCACCGTACTTCTTATCTGGTTATGCTAAAAAGGCTTTAAAAACTAAAAATATTAGTTATATAGCTGGTCCTAATAAAGCTATTGATTTACTTAATAATATGCCAGTTTTAATATCTGTTGGGACAAAGAAAAAGAAAAGTTTTGAATTAATAAAAAGTCTTATGCCTGATTATATAAAACTAGAAAGACTAAAGGAATTAGAAATAATAGAACTTGCAAGTACAATTAAAAATATCTATGCCATAGGAGCTGGAATGATTTATCAAAAATACCCTAGTGACTCTACTCTTTTATCTTATAGTGCCCTAGCATATAAAGAAATGGCAAGAATTTTATATTATAATTTTGATTTTGAAGATATAGAATTTTATGCTGGTGTTGGTGGTGACTTTTTCCTAACAAATACAATGCATAAATCAAGAAACTTTATATATGGAACTAAAAGAGCTATTAGTAGTAATGAAGGAAATATATATATGAAAAAAAATACAGTAGAAGGATATGAAAATATTGATAATGTTGTTAGTTTTTTAAATAATAAATTAAAGAAATATCCTATTTTAGAGGCTATACATGGTATACTTTATAAAAATGAAAAAACAGATATTTTATATAATACCTGTTTCAAGAAGGACTAATACCCTTCTTTTTTTATGTCATTAATTACATAAGCAGAGATAATACTACCAGCTGCCATAGGAACAGCACAAATAGTACCAAGATATTTACTTTTTTTAGGCAGTTCTATACTACATAAGACTGGTGTTTTTAAAGCACACTTATCATCTTTTAGTAAATGTCTTATTTTTTTGGCTAATGGATCATTTTTAGTGTCCTTTAGTTTAGTTAAGGTGAGAAGCTCCGGATGCGTCCTATTGGCTGTCCCCATGGAAGATATTAGTTTTATATTATTATGAGCACATACAGTCATTAAAGTAACTTTTACTGCCACATCATCACAAGCATCAATAACATAGTCAAAACCACTTAGAAATGAGGGCGTAATATCTTCTTTTTGTAAATATTTTTTGATAGTTTTAATACTTATAGTATCATCTATTTCCTGGGCTCTTGAATATGCTGCGGCGACTTTTTCTTTTCCTAATGTGGCTTTAGTGGCTAGTATTTGACGGTTTAAATTAGTTATATCAAAAATGTCTTTATCAACGATAGTTATGTCTTTAAAGCCGGTTCTTATTAATGATTCAAAGACATAACCTCCTACTCCACCTAAACCTATTAAAAGAATTTTGGCATTATTAAAAATTTTGATATTTTCTTCACCTAATAATTTAATAATTCTATCATACATAAAATCACCTACAAACAAAAAAACCAAAGTAAATTAGTGTGATAAAAGCCCGCTCACTCGCAGGTGGGTGTCTCATCTATACTTTAGGATTCTAATTCACTTAATGGATTAGCATTCACACCATATAGGGTTCTAACTCCCAATCATCACCATAGTCGGTTTTATGAAAACTAACTTATCTTTGGTAATTAAATTGTAGCAAATAAGTAACTATAATACAAGATAGTTTACAGTATGTAATGTAAAATTAGTTATTTTTATTTTAGGTGATATTGATCTTTAAAGGAATCAATATATTTTTTTCTCACCATAGGCATAATGGCTTTAGCAATACTTAAAGTAGTTTCTCTAGCACTAATATTAGTTGTATCTAGAAAATAATAATTTTCAGCACTTTCACAAAAAAGAGCGTGTAAATCATCTAGACTATTATTAAATCTAGTAATGTTCTTAGTATTTAAAAAACTTCTTGGTTCTAAGGCTAAACTGCCTATGTAATCTCTTTTTAGAGAGATAGTTGGATCACAATATGTCATAACTAAAAAATCTATATATTCTTTTGATAACTCTAAATATTTTTGCTTTGCTTCCATATATTTATCAGGGCTCATTAGAACTTCTTTATAAAGAGCGTTATTCCATATTTGCCGGTCATTTATTGAACGATCAATTAAAATGATATCTTGGTTTTGGTTAGCATCTTTAATAAGTCTTCTGGCTACTTCATCCATAATTGCTAAGTTATAAGCTATTTTATCCATATTTTGATGCTCACTTTTGAATATCGTTTTATAGTAATCTGAGGTAGTAAATTCTTCACTAATAGAAACATTAAAGCCACCTTTTTTAAAGAAATCATAAATGTTATAAATAGTAGAGGTTTTACCAGTTCTTGGTGTTCCACTAAACTCAATAATAAATGGTTTTTTAAGACTTGTTAATACTTTTAATTTCTGTAGTTCTAATTTTCTTGCATGAAGTCTTTTTAACTCTTCATAATACTTTTCATCACTTTTAAAAATAGTATCTTTTAAGTATAAGTCTTCTTTTTTGTCAAAAACTATATCAATAACATTTCTTAGTCTTTTAAATATTGGTAAGTTTGAATCTTCATTATATATCAGACTTTCATAAACATTGGTGTAATACCATTTTTGGGCTTTTTCTCCTCTTTTAAAACAAGAAAAATCTCTATTACTTTCTTTTTGAAATTTAATCATTAAATCTTCTAAATTACTTATTTTATCAGCGCATACAACTGCTTTGTGACGCAGATCAAGGGTTTTAATACTATTAATAGTGTGTCTTTTACGTTCTTCCCAAGATAAAGATTTATCTGGTTCACTAGCCCTAACAACAAGACTTGTAATGTCACTACCAAAAAGGCGTGTTAAATCTTCTTTTCTATAAGGTGTATCTTCTATAACGTCGTGTAAGAAACCTGCAGCAATGACATTTTTATCAAAGCCGTATTCCATTAAAATGCTGCCTACCATTAAAGGATGCATAATCATTGGCTTATCAGGTTCACTTTTTCTTATTTGCCCCATATGGGCTTTGATTGCAAAATTCTTTGCTTTTTCTAAAATATTCATCATTAAAACTCCATTTCTGCTTTTAGTATAGCATGATAAAAAGAAAAAAAGCAAATTTAAGTAAATAAAATTTCTTTAATTGTTTTAGAAACCATATCTACTATTAAAGATAAGTCTCTTTCTAAAGTATATTTAGTATAATAGGCATCTTTCTTTTTTAACAGGGTTGTATAACCAATTGATAACACTGGTGTATTGAATGTTTTACTAGTAATCATTTTGTTGCTTCTTGTTTCTTCTTGAAATATCATACCACAGTCGTTAATTTCAAGGTTATGATTAAGACATTTATTATTAGTGGTTGTAAAGCTATCTACTAGGACTAAAAAGTCTGGTTGCAAGTAACTTATGAGCATCTCAATTACTTTTAAAGATGGAATACCAGTTTTGGCTACAACATCAGGAATAAATAAGGCTACTTTAGGTATTGTTAGAAAATCATTGTAAGCATTGGTGGCTATTAAGTTTTCTAATACTTTAGGACCAAAAGAATCCCCTATTACACTAGGATTACCTAATCCTATAAAAAGAATACGGCCCCCTTTATAATATTTTTTGTAATATGCTTTTAAAGTCTTTTTAAAAATGTTTTTTAAGTCATCTACATTACTTTGCATTACTTTATCATCAAAGGTAACAGTAAAATAGTCGCCTTTTTCTTTTGTACCATTTTTAGTATTTAAAAGAAAGTGTTTTATTATTATATTTTTCTTTTGTTGTTCATAAATTAAAACTTTATCTTCAAAGTCTTTAGCACTATCTAAAATAAATTGTTGTTTCATTTCCTTCACCCTTAATAGTATGATCTATTTATAGGGATTTATAAGTTATTTTATTTCAAATTCACCACGATATTCTCTTAGGAAATCTTGTTTCATTTGTTGTAAGTAAAAACGATTGTGAAAAAAATGACGATGGTTTAAAACAATAACTTTGTCAACGTCATAATCACTGCTAATTCTAAAAATTCTTTTTTTTAAAGCAAAATATTCTTCATCGGTTAATGTGTTATATAAATCAATATATAATGTTTCATTTTGATAATATAAATCCATAAAATCACCCTCGTAAATAGAATAGCACAAGGGTAATATAAAAAAAACAGTTTCGACAAAATAAGCTAAAATTTGTCAAAACCTTATTTTTAGTTAGAAGTAAGTTTACTTTTTACTTGTGCACTAACTTTTCCCATATCTGCAACTGTACCAATTTTTTCAGTTAAATATTTCATGACACGTCCCATATCCTTAATAGATTCTGGTTTAAGTTCATTTATTGCATCTACTATAGCCCTCTTTATTTCTTCATCACTTAATTGGGCTGGCAAATAGGATTCTAGAATAGTTATTTCTGTATTGTTTTTTTCTATTTCTTCTGATTTACCATATTTTTTGAATTCCTCTATAGCATCTTTTCTTTTTTTGACATTTCTTTTAATAACAGTTATTATTTCATCATCTGTTAAATCTTTTTTTAAATTAATGCTTTCTAGTTGCAATTCACTTTTAAGCATTCTTAAAACTGATACTTTGAATGTTTCATGGCTTTTCATAGCACTAACTAAATCTGTTTTAATTTTTTCATTTAAATTCATAAAAATCCTCTTTTCTAAGTTCATTGTAACGCATAAATATAAAATCTTCAAGAAAAAAAGATACGATTTTGTATCTTAGTAATTACGGTGTTTACGAGAATTACGAATATTTTTTTTCTTTTCTTCTCTTCTTTTAACGCCTGGTTTTTCATAATGTTTTCTTTTTTTGAATTCAGAAGGGACACCACTTTTTGCAACAACAACTTTAAATCTTCTTAATGCTTTATCAATATCGCCATCTTTTACGATTACTTTATTTGAGTTCATACTTTCCCCTCCCTTCGTGTTTTTCTATACATGATTATAACACTATAACCCCTTTATTAGCAAGAAAAAATTCAGCAAAATGCTGAATTTTGTAGGATTGTTACACCTCCATTAATTCTTTTTCTTTTTCTTTGCCAAGTTCATCTACTTTTTTATTGTATTTTTGAATTAACTCTTGAATGTCTTCTAGTTCTAGTTTTTCTTCATCTTCTGGTAATTCAAGACTTTTTATTTCGCTGTTAGCATCTTGTCTAATATTTCTTAGTGCTACTTTGGCTTCCTCACACATAGATTTAGCTTGTTTCACGTATTCTCTTCTTCTTTCTTCAGTAAGTTCAGGAATAGGTAAAATGATAACCTCGCCATTATTAGTTGGGGAAATACCTAGGTTAGCTTCATTAATAGCGCGTTCAATATCTTTTAAAGCACTTCTGTCAAAAGGTTTAACCATTAATTGTCTTGCCTCAGGAACAGTTATATTGGCCACACTTTGAATTGGTGTTGCCACCCCATAATATTCGACCATAATTTTGCTTAACATAGCTGGATTGGCACGACCAGCACGAATAGTTACTAGTCTACTTTCTAAATTTTCGATTGCTTTTTGCATTTTTTGTTCTGTGTTCATAATTTTCCTCTTTCTATATTTTATTAATAAATTCTTTTAATTCTGCATTATTTTTTAAACCAGTTAGTTCTTTTTTTAGCTCACCATTTTCAAAGTATAATAAGTAAGGTGTATATTGAAAATGATTAGCAATACGTGTATCTAACTCTTTAAATTCGGTATAAGAAGGGCTATCACTCGTAATCGTGCTGCGATTTAAGAGATATATGTTTAAACCATTATTAAGGATTGTTTCATATATATTTGGCATATATTCAAGGCATGGATAGCAAGTATCCCTAGTTGAAAGTAAATAAAAATTTTCTTTTGACTTTACCTTTACTAGCGCTTCATCTAAAGAAATGGTCTCGATACTACTTTCTTTAAAAACACTATCAGAGATTATTTCTTCACTACCAAAAACGCGATTATTAGGATTTGGATTTTGTTTGATAAAGTGCAAAGCTATTTTGTCACCAAATAGTAATAACAATAGAAAGGCTATAAAAACAATACAGTAAAGAACTTTTTGCTCTTTTTCACTTAGTTTTATTTTATAAATTATTTTTTTATTGTCATCTTGCATAGGCTAACTCCGTAGTTTTTTAAACATAAGATTAAATGTTTCCTTTTTACTTGCTATTTTTTCATTAGTCCAATAGTTACTTACTGATATGTCGCCTTTCATTATACTTGTTTCATCATCATAGCCAACGATGGTACCATCTTTTACAAAGACAACACTTGGAGCATAAATGTTTTTATCACCAGCATCAGTAGTTGGCACATAAGCCTCAAGAATTTTAACAATATTAGTATAGTAATAGTTTTTGTTACTGCGATCATTTTTGAAATTATAGTAATAGATAAATTCTTCATTATTAGCTTTGGCCACATCATTTAACATTTCAGCATAAGTATAACTCCATTCATTTTCTGGAAATGAAAAGAATATAACACCTGTGCCTGTATTTAGTAGTTCTAATGTTTCTTTGGCGTTTTTATATTTAAAACGATTATCACTAGTAATACCGAATTCTTTAGTAAAACTTTCAGCATCACTCAGTTTTTTTATGGGAGCATTATAATTTTTAGTACCTAAATAAATAAAAGCCATGATTAAGAAAATGAAACTGATAATATAGAAAATCTTTTGAAACAATGGCATAGGCTTTTTTTCTTTAATCTTAATTTCCATTGTACATCTTCCTTCCACGTTTTTATTATATCAAGATTAATACTAGAAAAAAAGACACTTTATCAAAAAAGTGTCAAATATAATGGATTAATTACCTTTAACTTGATTCATTACTTCAGCAGCAAAGTCATCATTTCTTTTTTCCATGCCTTCACCAACTTCATAACGAATAGCTTTAATTATTTCACCATTGTTGTTTTTAACGTAATCATTTACAGACATACCACTATCTTTAATGAATGCTTGTTCAACTAAACAAATTTCTTTATAGAATTTTTTGATACGTCCTTCAACCATTTTTTCAGCAATATCTGCTGGTTTTCCTTCACTAATAGCTAATTCTTTTTGAATTTCTTTTTCTTTAGCTACAACTGCTTCTGGAACGTCAGAGATAAAAACATATTCTGGTTTCATAGCGGCTTGTTGCATTGCCACGTCTTTAGCTACAGCTTCATTACCACCTTTTAGAACAACTAAACTAGCAATACGGCCACCCATATGAATGTATGAACCTAAAACTTCTCCATCACTTAAAGAAACAATTTCAAAGCGACGCAAAGAAAGTTTTTCACCAATTTTAGCAGTTTTAGCAACGATTAAATCATGAATAGTGCCTTCTTCACAAGGTAATTCTAAAGCTTCTTCTAAAGTTTTAGCATCACTTTTTAGTAATGCAGCCCCGATAGAATCAATCATAGATTTAAATTCTTCGTTTTTGCTAACAAAATCAGTTTCAGAGTTAACCTCTAAAATAACGGCTTTTTTACCTTCAGCATAAATAGCCGCAAGCCCTTCAGCCGCGATTCTGCTTTCTTTTTTATTAGCTTTAGCTATGCCTTTTTCTCTTAAATATTCTTCAGCAGCAGCTAAATCGCCATTAGTCTCAGCAAGAGCTTTTTTACAATCCATCATTCCTGCGCCAGTTTTTTCACGTAAATCTTTTACCATTTGAGCGGTTACCATAAACCCACCTCTTTCTTTAGTTTATTTTATTATTTTGTTAAAGCTGCAACTAATTCATCTTTTTTCATTGCAGAGTAACCTTTAACACCTTGTTCTTTGGCTTCAGCTTTTAATTCAGTTAAAGTCATTTTACTATAGTCTTTAGATTCTTCTTTAGTTTCAACTTCTTTTTTTGCTTCTTCTTTTTTAGGAGCAACTTTGTTTTCTTTAGTAGTATTTTTACGATCTTCTTCAGTTGTATAATCTACCATTTCTAAGTGATTTGCTTCACAAATAGCATTATTTAATGCTCCAAGTACAACTTTAATAGAACGAACAGCATCATCATTTGCTGGTAATACATAATCAATATTATCTGGATCACAATTAGTATCAATTAAACCAAATACTGGAATATGTAATTTCTTAGCTTCACGAATAGCATTCTCTTCTTTTTTAGAGTCAACTATAATAATAGCTTGAGGTAGTTTAGTCATACCACGAATACCACATAATAAACGATTTAATTTGTCATATTCTTTCTTTAATTTGATAACTTCTTTTTTAGGTAAAACTTCAAAAACACCATCTTTTTCCATTTTTTCAATAGCTTCAAGGCGATTGATACGACGTCTTATTGTACGGAAGTTTGTAAGTGTTCCACCAAGCCAACGTTCAGTAACATAAAATGAATTACTTCTTAGTGCTTCATCACGCGCTACTTCACCAGCTTGTTTTTTAGTACCTACAAATAAGAAAGTACCTCCATTTTCAGCAATACTCTTCATTGCTTCGTATGCATTTTCCATGCATTCAACTGTTTTGTCAAGATCGATAATATAAATATCATCTCTTGTCCCAAAAATATAAGGTTTCATTTTTGGATTCCATCTTTTTGTTTGATGTCCAAAATGAACTCCAGCTTCTAATAATAGACTTTTAGAAACTACGGCCATAAAAACATCCTCCTTCGTTAATCTTCTGGCTAGATCTTCTTAAACATTTCACTCTACGCCGAGAGCACTCGAAATATTTAATCCCCAGTCCATGTTTATTTGCTTTTACAAAGCCATAATAATTGTATCAAACAAAATGCTTATCGACAACTATTTTTAGCTTATTTTCAGGTATTTTTTAACTTTAAGAAGGTATGCATTTGTAGTTTTGGGGCCTAAATAGCCAATCTTATATAAAAACTGACTTTTTTCTACTTTTATAGGCAATTCAATTCTTATATAAGATTCTTTTTGCAAACCAAGCCGTTCATGGTTATTTATCTTTACTCTTTGATAAGTATCTTTTTGGGAAGTGATTTTTAAAACATAGTAATTTTTTATATCATGTTTAATAAAATGCTCAGAACGATCATCAACAACTAAAACAGGTCTTGCGATTTTCTCAAAACTTATAGTTTTATCATTTTTTAATAGTATAGGCATTTCACAAATCCAAATTTCGCCAAAAATAGGACTTGCAATAGCAAGTGAACTTTCTCTTATAAACCCGAGATTAATCATATTTTCCATATCAAAAAGCACATTATTAAATTCTTCTTTTGTATATAAATCCATATTTTCTCCTCTTATAAATTAAATGTGAGAGCTAGTTTTTATAAACTAACTCTCTTCCAATATTATATCTTAACCGAAGAAAGCATATAACATACGGACAAATAAACGAAAATATCTTAGCATAAAAGCACTCCTTTCTAAGAGATAAATCTGTACCTCTACTATTAATATTCAAGAAGAATTCCTGATTTTCTTTTTTTTAGAGCAAATTTTTTTTAAAACATTAAAAAAGTGCCATAGCTTGACACTTCTTTACATTTATTCTAACCAATTTAATAAGTCATCTTTAGATAAGAAACCAACTTGTTTTTTTATCTCTTCGCCTTTAGAAAAGACAATGACAGTTGGAATAGACATAACACCGTATTTTGCGGCAATATCAGGGTGCTCGTCAACATTTACTTTTAAAATATCTAAATTATCAATATTTTCTAAAACCTCACCCATTGCCCTACATGGTCCACACCAATCAGCATAAAAATCAATTAATACTTTTTCTTTATTAATTTCTTCATTAAAATTTTCATTATTTAAATATTTAATCATTTAAATCCTCTTTTCTAATATTTTTTTAGTATATCACTAGCCCCAGGAACAACAAGTTTACCACTATCAAGTAAGCCTATAACTGACTCTTTATCAACAATATTATAACGAAGCAAAATATCTAAACATTCTAAGTTATAACGATTTTTATCTCCTTTAATATCAGTACTAACATTTATTATATCTTTAAAAGCTGTAAAATATTCATTACTAATATTAGATAATACAGGACTTGATGTAGTTATCTTACTAGCAATAGGTCCATCCATTATAACGCCTGCTGTACTTGGTAAACTAGAAAGCAAAAATAAAGCTACAAACAAAAATAAGTATGCTTCTAAAAAACCAAATATAGCCCCAAGTATTTTTGATGGAATACCTAAAATAATAGTAAAATCTAGTATTTTCTCAAAAACACCAGTAATTTTAATTAGAACTTGTAAAACACTCATTAAAACAATATAGACTAAGACAAAAGCAAGAGCCTCATAAATGATAATGTTTAAAACACTAAGACCTTCAAAGTTCCCAGCAAAATCAAAAAATGGTAAGTAAGTATACATTAATTTAGCAACTGGATTTTTTAAAGAAAAAGCAAGAAAGATAACAATAATCGCACCAATAAACATGGTTGCGCTTTTAATGACACCTCTTTTTAAGCCAACAACTGCCCCCATTAATAAAAACAAAATACAAATCACATCAATAGTTAAAGCCATTTTTCATTCCTCCTACTTAATTATATTGAATTTTTCTTTAAAAGTAAAGAAATTTATGGTATTCTATTGGTGGTGATGTATATGACTATTGTATTTAAAGCAAGTAAAAAATTAATGGAAAAAATGACTGAATATTATATGGATACTAAAAGAGATAAAACACCTCCTTATGCTGTTTTCCAAGCCCAAGAAGCAGACACTATTATAACACTTTATGAATCTGGCAAAGTTATGTTTCAAGGTGTAAGTGCTGACGTTGATGCCAATATGTGGGCCGATATTGAATATAAATTAACGGGTATTAGAATTGATATTAATGAACCACAGAAAAAGAAAGAAAAAGAGAAAAAAGAAAGAAATATACTTTATCAAAAAGCAACGATTGGTTCTGATGAGGTTGGTACTGGGGATTATTTTGGCCCAATTGTGGTAACGGCCTCATATGTAGCAAAAGATAAAATTAGTTTTGTAGAAAACTTAGGTGTACGGGATTCCAAGGTTTTAACTGATGAAAAAATCAAAAAAATTGCCCCTACTCTAATAAAAGAAATACCTCATTGTACTTTTATATTAACTAACAAAGATTATAATAAATATCAAAGTATGGGTTACAACATGAATAAGATTAAAGCCATTTTACATAACAAAGTTTTAGTAGAAATGAAAAAAAGAGAAAGTAATTATGATAGTATCGTAGTCGATCAGTTTGTTTATCCAGCTAAGTATTTTGAACATATTAAAGAAACAAAAGAAATAGTAAGAGATATAGATTTTACAACTAAAGCTGAAAGTAAATGTGCATCCGTTGCTGTTTCAAGTTGCATTAGCCGTTATATCTTTCTTATGAAAATGGATGAACTTAGTGATACATTGCATATTCCTTTATTAAAAGGGGCAAACACTCTTGTTGATAAACAAGCGGCTGAAATAGTTAACAAATACGGCAGAGATATGCTTAATGATGTAGCAAAATTAAATTTTAAAAACACATTGAAATTAGAAGAATATTTATAATATGAAAAAACTAGGAAAGATTAAATCCTAGTTTTAATATTCTAAATTTTGGAGTAAGAAAGCATACATAGCGGATGTTTTATCAAGTTTACCAGACTTTATTTTATAGTCTAGTTTTGATAAATTAATTAAGTAGTCTTTCAAATCATCAGTATGATAAGCACTTGCTTCTTTCATTAATTTTTGAACTTGCCAATCAGCTAAACGTAAATTACTCATAATATCACTCATACTATATCTTTTTCTTTCATATAACTTATAATAATATAATAAACGATACTCTCTTACTAACATATTAATTAATTGTAAGGGATCTAATTTCAAACTCAAAAACTCTTCATATAAAGTCATACTAACTCGTAAATCCTTGGCTATAACAGCATCAACAAATTTAAAAACATTATCGCTTGCATTACTAGCAACAATATTTTTTATATCTTCATATTTTATAGTATCATCTTTTTTATACATTAACGCAAGCTTATCTAGTTCTTCTAATACTAAGTCATAATTAGATAAACAAGCATCAACAATATATTTAATCGATTTATCACTTATGTTATATTTACTTGTTCTTGACTTAGTTTCTCTAATTAAATCATAATTTTTAGGACTTTTTAATTCAATTAGTTTATAGTTATCAATTATTTTTTTAGTAATACTTTTGCGTTTATCAATAGTATCATAGGTTGTAAAAATAATAGTTGTACAAGGATAAGGATTATCTAAATAAGAAAGAAAACTTTTTTCTTCTTTTTCTGTTAATTTTGCCTTACCAAAAAAATCACTATTTTTAACAACTAAATATTTCATATCATCAAAAAGAGATACATATGAAGCCTCTTCTAAAACATCATTTAGACTCGTTTCTTTCATATTATAACGAACTACCACTGAATTTGTAGGAATTAAATCATTTAATTTTTCTTCAAGTAAATGTACTGAATCAGTACTTATTAATATAACTTTCACTGTAACCACCATAGGTATTGTACCATGATTATTCATAAAAGTCTTATAATTTTCTAAAACACATTATTTTCTAATATTTTCATTAGCCTCATTAATAGTATAAAACTTTTTAAAATCTTTAAATTTAATCTTTATAATATCAATTGGTGGCATTTCTTTATGAGCTTTATACTGAATCATGTCTTTTCTTTGTTTATAATTATCATCCCACTCAAAAACATAAATATAGCCTTCTAACTCATCATCAACAATAACATTATCCATTATAATGTATATTTCTTTGGCGTATTCTGTTACTCCTATTGTAATGTTATAAGGAACTTTTTCACTTAGTTTTATAATAGAATCTCTAAAAGCATAGGCACTAGCCAAAACAAATAAAGGAGTCATATATACAGCCTCACCCCTATTATTTATTAAATAATTAAAACTGGTTGACTCTTTAGGCTCAATAATTTTTAATTTTTTTGGACTGCCATGAAATAAATACTTAGGATTATTGACATAATTCATTAAATATTTGTCTGGTAAATTAATAGTGTTTTCTTTGAGTTTATTTTTTGATTTTCCATAAATATATCTTTTTTCCTCCATTACAATCACTCCCTTAACAATATCATATTACACCAGTTCATATTCTCTTGCAATAATTCTATCATCAGAACAATAATCTATTACATACTGATTATTTTGTTTGCAAATGATAATGCCAACAGTTTTATTATCATCAATGCCTTTTACATTTTTATCAATATAATTCATATAATTTTGAATTTGACCAGTATGATTTGAATTCAACTTAATCACTTCAACTCTATAACAACATAGCATTTAAACTTAATATTATACAAAAGTAAATCGATATAATTATAACTATCTCCTACTTTAATTTTAAATTCATTATCTATAAAACTAAATCCAGTTCCTAACTCTTTCATAAAAGATACAATATCTTCAAGTATTAATTTCTGCAAGAGTTTTTCTGATATGTTTTCATAATTATAACTATTTTTAATTAATATTGGATTTTTAACAAGATCTGTTACATTATTTTTTTCTTTGTTTCTTAACTTATTTTTAGCTACTTCATCAAGCCTTTCGTATTCATTTGATTTTATTCTGTCTCTCAATTGTCTAACAGATAAATTATGATCAACAGATAAGTCTATATAATAGTTTATTTTATTAAAATCTTCCATCCATATTAATTCACAATAATGGGAATAAGATAATTTGTCCGACAATGTCGGACATTTTGAAAAAACATTATAAAATCTTCTAAAATATCTTAATCTTGATTGAGTATACCCCTTTCCTAATTCATTGGTTAATTTAATAGAGTATTCTTTAATAATACCCTCTCCATAATGCTTGCCGGCTTCACTTAATATTTTTCCAACATTATAGTATGTATTTAAATCACTTCTATTAATTGAATATTTTTTTACTTTTCTATTTATTTCATTATCTATTAATTTATTTTTTATTTCATTATAATAATTCATATTTACTCCTTCCTACTGACTACAAGTCTCTATTTTTAATTTATTATTTTTTAATGTGTCTAAAACACATGCCTTATGGTGCCCGTAACGATTATTTTCGCAAAGAAAAAACAGCAATTAAATAATAATTACAGTTAATCATTTTGATATGTTTCTAAGTCATCAATTATATTTTCAATTTCATGATATATTTTAAAAATATTTTTTCTTCTTTTTATTATATTTTTAAGTCTATTGATTCTTCCTAATATTTTGCCATGCTTTTCAATTTCTTGATTTAAGAAATATTTAATTGGGTAATCTCTCTTTACTGCTCGTATAAAGCATTTTATTATTCCAGTTCTTTTAACTATTATAGTCCCTTTTAATAATGTTATTGGTTTAATATCATAGATTACATTACCTTCAATTAAAGCTTTTTTATTTTTACTTTTGATAAAATCTAATATGTCATTATAGCAATTTATAAATTCCTCACCTTCACATATTTTTCCATATTTATTTTTTAATAACTCTTTTATTTCAGTTAAATATTTATCATCAACAACTTTATCAGTTGGCATTTCATATAATCTATCACAATTAATCACTATACAATCTTCATCTTCAATATATTTTAGTGTACTTGTTGTTTTACCAGAGCCTTTTGTTCCAATAACATTTATTACATCATCATCAGTTAATTTCTTTATATAGTCTCTTCTATCTATAAATAAATATAATTTTGATTCCTTTGACATATAACCACAACCTGTAATTATTATATCACATTAATAATACCTTTTAATCTTGAAGTAACTTATTTGAATCTTTTTTCTCTTTCTCTAACTCTTTTAAACTTTTCTTTGGTGTTGGTAGAACTTCTGGCATAGTGCCACCTGCTTCTTTAATTGCTTTTCTTACTATTTTACCAATTTCGTAGTGAACACTATTTGCAGTATATTCATTATCCACTTTATCTCTTTTTAATTTAGCATCGGTTTGAGCAATTCTAAATATATTATCAGCTAGTTCTTCGCTACCCATGTTATCTAATATATCTTCTCTATATCTTAGTTTCTTCATCTTAAAAATATCGTCTGCTGTTTCACCATTATAAAGACCCGTATATCCTGCATTATGAAATCTAGCTAAATCTTTTACTCCACTTTCAACTGCTATTTTGTTTAAATTATAAATTTCTTTTCTTGTTTGATTTCTTCGATATAATCTTTTCTCATCTTCAGTAAGATTATTATATTCTTTTTCAGAGAGTTCTTGGTTCCTTGTTTGAATGGCAAAATATGTTTGTCCTAAAGCTATAATGTTTTTCCTAGGATTACCATTCATTACCATTAAATAACATGCATATCTAGATAATTTATAATCTATAACTTTTCTTGTTGCACCTTTTGTTAATTTTATCATTTTGCATTGTAACACAAAATGATTATCTATGTTATTATTACTTCCTTTACAAGCAACTTTAGCTCTTTCAATTAAACCATTAAACACCCCACAGTTAAAGATTACTTTTTTAACTTTCAAAATATTGACAAGATTTACAGCTTTTCCCATATGATCATAATCACCATGTGGTGATTGTCAATTAGTAAGTCGAATACAATGATTTTATTTATAAAGAAAAAAGATTACTTTTTCGCAATCATTTCATCTATATCTTTATTAAAAACTCGATTAATATAATTGAATCCATCATTCATTTTTTCTTCAATTGATATATCTTTACTATAGATGTTTCTCAATTTATCCATAACTTTACCAGAATCATCTTCAAGTTCATAAAAGCTATCATATCCTCGTTCATCAAATTCGAACATTGTAGAAAATGGTTTATTATTCAAAATAGGATCTGTTACCATCTCACTATATTGCCATACTAAATATGGTGAGTCATATTCACGTCTTGGCGTTTCTGGATGAATTTGATTCCATTTTTCAAACCATAAAAAATGTAGGGTTTCATGAGCACAAACTTCTAATAATTTAGAATCATCAACGCCTGTACCAATTGAAAAAGAAAAATTGTCTAAATATCTTGGAAAAACCGGAATTAATCCAACAGTTGCACTTATTTCTTTTAAATTATTTGGCCATTCTATCTTCAAATATGATGATAACGCCTTAAAATAACTATCATTATATTGTCTCCATAGCTTGTTATATCTTTCGGTTTCACTTTTAATTCTATGTTTATGTTTATGTTTATTATAATCATTAGTAACTACTTCTTCTATAACTTTATAAATTTCATCTCTAGATAAGTTTGTATCCAAATTAGCTAGTTGTGGAAAGTATTTAATTGTAAAATCATGAACGCTTAATGCTCCATTGTTTTCAAAATATGCCCACTTTATAACATCTATGTTTTCTTGCAAAGTCATTTCTTTAAACATGATTTTCGGTAAAGCCATATTATCACATCCTATATTTATTATATCACACAAGTTCATATTCTCTTGCTATAATTCTATCATCTGAACAATATTTTATAACGTAGGAATTATCCTGTTTACAAATGATAATTCCTACTGTATCATTTTCTTCAATAGTTTTTATATTCTTATCTATATAATTCATATAAGTCATAATTTGTCCAGTATGCTCCTTCTTAAGTTCTGCTATCTTTAATTCTACAACTACATAACACCTATATTTAATATTATAAAGTAATAAATCAATATAGTTGTATCTATTACCTAATTTAATTGGATATTCACTTTTTATAAATGTAAATCCATTTCCTAATTCTTCTAGAAAATTTTCAATATCTTCTAAAATTAATTTTTGTAATACTTTCTCTGAAAATATATCATACTTATTGCTATTTTTAATCAAAATTGGATTCTTGATAAAATCAACTATATCGGATTCTTTTTGTTCTACTGATTTATTTTTAGTAGATTCCGGAAGCCTTTCATATTCATTAGATTTTATTCTTTTTCTTAATTGCCTAACTGATAAATTATTATTTTTAACTAATTCTATGTAATAATTAATTTTATCAGTATTCTCAAAAGATAGTAATTCACAATAATGCGACCAAGATAATTGTGCAGACAGTGTCTGCACTTTTTCGTTCAACTCATAAAACTTTAACATAATACTACCATCTTGATCTGTCCTGTATATTTTTGAATCACTCAAATTATTTAATACTTCTTTATTTGCTAAGTTATACTTATCTAAAATATCTTTTTCTTGTTCAATTACCGCATCTCCCATAAACACAAACTTATAACCATCAAGTTTTGTATAAATAACAATACTATTATTATTTTCATCACCAAATACTTTTGTATTTAAAAAGTTTAATTGGTAATTATCAATATCAAGTTCATTAATACATGACTGGTATGGAATCTTTTTTGCTTCTAAAACTTTTATTAAACTAGATTCTAAATCATTAAACACCACACAGTTAAAGATTACTTGTTTAACTTTCAAAATATTGACAAGATTTACAGCTTCTCCCATATGATCGTAATCTCCATGTGCTAATTGTCAATTAGTAATTCGAATGAAATATGGCTATTTTCAAAGAAAAAACCACATTTTTTGATAATGCAGTTTTAATTTTATTTTATTCTTTTGTTACATTCAAATTTCAAATCATAATAATCAAACATTCTATATATTAAATTGTTTCCATACTCTTTTATAGTTGAAAAATCAGACATAAGTTTTTTAAAATCTTCTGAAGTTAATATTTCATTTAAATATCTAACAGATAAATAGCTTAAATCATATCCATTATATTCATCATTGCAAAATGAATTACCATGTTTCAAATCATTTAAATTTGGTATTATTTTAGTATTCTCTTTTACTTTTAAGTAAAATCTTTTAAATTTTTCTTCATCAGCATATTTATCTTTTTCCCCAGAAATAAATTGAGCCATACCTTCATCATACCAAACTATTCTATTCGAATAATCATTTTTTAATATATACTTCATATATAAAATATGAAACAACTCGTGACTCGCAGTATATAGTCTTTTTAATTGTGTATCTGGTTCAATGCATGCATTAACCATGCCATCATCATAAGTACCTTTTGCATATTTAGGTAATGACACTCTTTCTCCTCTAATCTTATATATAAATTCTCTAAACTCTTCTAAATCGTCAAAATAATTCACAATAATCTGTTCATCAAATTCAATATTAAATAATTTCTTATATTCAACAATCTTATTTTGTAATAGTTTAACTGTTGCATTAGATAATTCTTCCAAACTATCAGAATAATTAATTCTACACAAATTTGTTTCAAGTATTTTTGACATAGTAATCACTTCCTATATACATATTATATCACACCAATTCATATTCTCTAATAGCGATTCTTTCATCTGAACAGTATTCTATTACAAATTTATTTTCTCTTTTGCATATTAATATTCCCGTTGTATTATTATTACTTATTTCTTTTATGTTTTTATCTATGTAATTCATATACTTTTGAACCTGTGAAATATATTCAACTTTAAATTGGGTAACTTTTAATTCAATTACTACATAACAATTAAACTTTATATTAAATAATAACAAATCTATATAATGATTTCTATCACCTATTTTTATTTTATATTCACTACCTATAAAACTAAATGAATTACCGAGTTCTTTCATAAATGATTCTATATCTTCTAATATTAAATTATGTAACGCTTTTTCAGTAACTATTTCAATATTATTTTTATTTCTAATTATTATGGGATTTGGTACTAAATCTGTTGTTTCAATTTCATCATCAAGTATTAATTTGTTTTTAGTTTCAATAGGTAATCTTTCATATTCATTAGATTTAATCTTAAATTCTAATTCTCTAACTGATAAATTTTTATTTATTGTATCTTTAATATAATAATTCATAGAATCAGTTTCTAAACTGAATAATAATCTTAAATGACTCCATGTCAATTGTGTCCACAGTGTGGACACTTTTTCATTACTAAATATATTGTATAATTGTTTCATTCTAAATAATGTTCTTCTGTTATATTTTTTACCAACTTCAACAACTAATTTTTTAGAATATTCATCTATAATATTATCTCCATATTTTCCACCTGCATCATTTAGCAACTTGCCAATTTCAAAATATGTAACAACTTTATGTCTTTCCTTCGAATAGTCTTTCACTTTTGAATATATTTCATTATCTACTAATTTATTTTTTATTTCATTATAATAATTCATATTTGCTCCTTCCTACAGACTACAAGTCCCAATTTGTAATTTGATATTTTTAATCTTAAACATAGTACTTCCATCTTGATCTGTCCTGTATATTTTAGAGTTATCTAAATTATTAGGTACTTCTTTTTTCAGATGGCCATATCTATTATTCTTTCCTACAATAATAATGGCATACTTAGGTTCTGTTTCATCTATAAATTCTTTACTACTACTTGTCTTATTCCCATGATGTCCTACTTTTAACACATCAATATTTGTTAAGTTATACTTATCTAAAATATCTTTTTTTTGTTCAATTCCCACATATTCCATAAATATAAAATTATATCCATTAAAATCTGTATAAATAACATTACTATTATTATTTTCATCTCCAAATACTCTTGTATTTAAAAAGTTTAATTGGTAGTTCTCAATGTTAAGCTCTTTAATACATGACTGGTATGGAATCTTTTTTGCTTCTAAAACTTTTCTTAAATTAGATTCTAATGTATTAAACGTTCCACAGTTAAAGATTACTTTTTTAACTTTCAAAATATTGACAAGATTTACAGCTTCTCCCATATGATCGTAATCTCCATGTGGTGACATATGTTTATGCATACGAATTTAATCAAATATAATGTTATATAAAAGAGACTTATTTCTAAGCCTCAATTTACTAATACTATTTTCTTATTAATCTATTAACTTTCTCTTTTGCTTTTTCAGGAGATTCAAAAACCATTGTTTCAAAATATTCAGATTGTAAATCATAAAAATATCTTTGTTTATTTGCAACGTTTTGTGGAAATATTATTTTATGAGTAGACTCAAATTCGTCAGCTTTTGTATATGGAATTTGAACAGTTTCATAATATTTAGCTTCTAAGTTTTGATATAGAACATAATTTGCTTTATGGTCATTCCTACTTACTAAAATATCACAAGAGCCATGAACAATGTCAATTTCATTATTATACTTATACGTTCCTATATATACATACATTTCCTCATCAGGAGTTATTTTTGTATTACTTACTGCAATATCAATAATTTTTTTGTTAGTAAATTTTTCAATTCCAGTATTTCTTCCTGTTGTTTTTTCTTTGAATAAATTTAATAAATTTAAATATTTTTTAATTTCATCTGTTTCTTCTAATTTTTTTATTTCTTCTTGAATCTCTAATACTTCATTTCTTTTTTTTATTAATTGTTCTACTTTTTCTTTTAATTTTTTTAACTCTTCAATTTTCATATAACACCTTCCAGTATCTATATTATATCATACTAATTCATATTCTCTAACAGCAATTCTCTCATCTGAACAGTATTCTATTACAAATTTATTTTCTCTTTTGCATATTAATATTCCCGTTGTATTATTATTACTTATTTCTTTTATGTTTTTATCTATGTAATTCATATACTTTTGAACCTGTGAAATATATTCAACTTTAAATTGGGTAACTTTTAATTCAATTACTACATAACAATTAAACTTTATATTAAATAATAACAAATCTATATAATGATTTCTATCACCTATTTTTATTTTATATTCACTACCTATAAAACTAAATGAATTACCGAGTTCTTTCATAAATGATTCTATATCTTCTAATATTAAATTATGTAACGCTTTTTCAGTAACTATTTCAATATTATTTTTATTTCTAATTATTATGGGATTTGGTACTAAATCTGTTGTTTCAATTTCATCATCAAGTATTAATTTGTTTTTAGTTTCAATAGGTAATCTTTCATATTCATTAGATTTAATCTTAAATTCTAATTCTCTAACTGATAAATTTTTATTTATTGTATCTTTAATATAATAATTCATAGAATCAGTTTCTAAACTGAATAATAATCTTAAATGACTCCATGTCAATTGTGTCCACAGTGTGGACACTTTTTCATTACTAAATATATTGTATAATTGTTTCATTCTAAATAATGTTCTTCTATTATATTTTTTACCAACTTCAACAACTAGTTTTTGAGAGTATTCATCTATAACATTATCTCCATATTTTCCTCCAGCCTCAGTTAATAATCTCCCTATTTCAAAATATGTAATAACTTTATGCCTTTCTTTCGAATAGTCCTTTACCATTGAATAAACTTCATTATCTATTAACTTATTTTTTATCTCGTTGTAATAGTTCATATCTTACTCCTTTCTATGGACTACATATCTCAATTTTTAATTTATTGTTTTTCATCTTAAACATAATACTACCATCTTGATCTGTTCTATATATTTTTGAATCACTCAAATTATTTAATACTTCTTTATTTGGATGTCCATAACGATTATTTTTCCCAACACTAATAATGGAATACTTTGGTTTAATTTCATCTATAAACTCTTTACTACTACTTGTCTTACTCCCATGATGTCCTACTTTTAATACATCAATATTTGCTAAGTTATACTTATCTAAAATATCTTTTTCTTTTTCAATTCCCGCATCTCCCATAAACATAAACTTATATCCATTAAGTTCTGTATAAATAACATTACTATTATTATTTTCATCCCCAAATACTCTTGTATTTAAAAAGTTTAATTGGTAGTTCTCAATGTTAAGCTCTTTAATACATGACTGGTATGGAATCTTTTTTGCTTCTAAAACTTTTCTTAAATTAGATTCTAATGTATTAAACGTTCCACAGTTAAAGATTACTTTTTTAACTTTCAAAATATTGACAAGATTTACAGCTTCTCCCATATGATCGTAATCTCCATGTGTAATTATTAAAGTTTCTAACTCATTAATGCCAAGTGAATTAATAAAAGTCTTAATATTCGATGCATTGTTTGTTTTTTTAGTTTTAACAGTCCAATCTTCTTTTTTAAAACTAACTAACCCTCCTGTATCAATTAAGACAGCTTTTTTATTAGGTGTTACAATTAAACTAGAGTCACCTTGGGATACATTTAAGTAGTAAACGTGACATGCGTTATCTAATATAGGAAATAACAATATAACCAAAAACACAATTGGTAAGATGAGTTTGTATTTTCTTTTTTTCTTTTTTAAAATCATAAATAGTATAACAAAATAAATAAACCAAAGGATAATTGGTACTTTAGGGATAGCAACAACTCCGACGGTAATAGTGCTACACAAATTATTAATATTAGAAAATATTAAAATGCACTTAGAAAATAAAGGATTTAAAAGAGGTATTAGTAAACTTAAGAAACAGACAGGATATAAAATAAAACTAACGAAAGGTACAAAAAACAAATTCCAAATAACAGTAAGAAGATTAATAGAATAATAATTACTAGCGGTGATGGGTATACTAGCTAAAAAGGCCACAAGGCTGGTATAGAAAAGACTTATAAAATAATTTTTTCTTGGTATTAAATAAGTAAGACAGTAACTTATTAAAAAGGAATATTGAAAGCCTATATCATAGATGAAAAACGGATTAATAAGTAGTAAGATTGTTACTATATAAAATAGTCTTAATCTTGTATTTAAACCCAAATTATATTTATCATTTATTAAAGATGCCACCCACATTAAACTAGCTCTTAAAACAGAAGGTGTAAAACTAGTTAAAAAAGCATAAAAACTTAAAAAAAGTAAGATAATAATATTTTTCTTATTACCTAACCTACCAAATATTTTAGAAAGAAAAAAAATAAACAAAGAAATATGCATTCCAGAAATAGCAAATAAATGACTAATACCATTAAATCTAATATTATCTGTATCTAAAAGAGTAGTATTACCCATAACCATCGTAAGAAAATAATCATTATTATCTTTACTTATTAAAGTATTCATAATTTTCGTTTTAATTTGAAATAAAACATTACCCTTTTTAGTAATAGAAACTTTATTAGCATTAAAAATATAATAAATATTTTTGTTATTTAAATATTTTTGATAATTGAAAGTATTAGGAATTTTATTAGTACTAGGATAGTTAAACTCACCATATAATTCTAAAGTATCGTTAAAACCTAAGCTATTTACATAGTAATTTTTTTCGTTTTCAGTTTTAAACGTGTAGTAAACAATATATTTTTCTTTATTTTTTAAAGTAAGAGAAAGTGTATCACCATCTATTTTATAGTTCAACACTTTCCCTACGAGATTATCTTTAGCAGGATCAATATCATGATTACTCCTAAATAATCTTAAATAACATATTATGGTTAAGAAAAGTAAAATAATGATTATTACATACTTAGACTGTAAGATATGGGGCCATTTTTTCATACATCTTGTCGCCTATACCCTTAATATTTTTAATATCTTCTTTTTTAGTAAATTTGCCACAGTTAGTGCGATAATCAATAATAAGTTTAGCTTTTGCCTCACCTACACCAGGAATATTTTGTAATTCACTTAAACTAGCTGTGTTAATATTGATTAAAGAACTTGCTTGGTCAGTAGTTGTTTGGTCATTACTTGTGCTTTCGTTATTCTCAGTAATACTATCTAGCTTAGCCATATTTTTAACTTCATCTTTAGTGTAGACTGTTACAACCATTTCATTAGTTAAAGATTTGCTTAAATTTAAATTGCTAGTATCTGCATCTTTAGTTAAGCCACCAGCCATTTTTATTAAGTCATTTACAATGCTACCTTTTTTGGCTTTATATACACCTGGTTTTGCAACAGCACCTTTAATGTCTACAACGATCTCACTTTGTTCTTCTTCTGAAGGAACTATTTCTTCAGATTTTGGACAAGTATAGGTTTCTTCAGCCATAACACTTGTTGCGTATAAGCCTAGAGAAACTACAGTAACAAAAGCCATTAAGATAAAACTAACTAATATTTTTTTAGACTTTAACCATTCCAAGATATTTTGCATAAGACTTCTCCTTTCTAAGAAGGGTAAATAATTACCCCTCTACTTATAATTATTACCGGTAACCCCTCGATTTTCTTTTTTTTTAGGGCAAAAAAATAAAAAGTATCATTTTTTTTATACTTTTTATTTGCCTAAATTAGCAATTATTCTTTTTTCTTCATTAGTTTCAGTTTCGATAGAAACTCTTAAAACGATAAACATCATGATGATAACATTCATATTAAAACTACCACCATAGCTTAGGAAAGGTACTGGAACACCAGTTAAAGGAACTAAGGCTAAAATGCCCATAAAGTTAACTAACAGATGCATTAATAAGTAAATGAAAGCACCATAGCAAATCATAGAGTTTCTTAAAGAATCTGCTTTTTTAGCAATTTTCAAAATACGATATAACATGTAAGCGTAGCCTAAAATGACAATAATACCGACAACAAGACCTAATTCTTCAACTAAAATTGGAAAGATGAAATCGGTATGGGCTTCTGGTAAATATAAATATTTTTGTGATGAATTACCAAGCCCAACGCCCAACAAGCCACCGTTATGAAAAGCGATAAAGCCATTACAAACTTGGTAACCAGTATCTTCAATATATCTTTGACAAGGACTTTGAAATTTTAATCTGGCAAGTTGGCCACTATTAAAGATATCAGAGCCACTATATAAAAGAGCAGCAACAGCAATAAGACCTGCAATACCAATATATTTAATTATTTCAACATTACTTTCTTTTTCAAATGGAACTCTTAAGAAAAGAAAAAATACAATGCCACCAATAATAACAGCTCCACCAAAGTCTGGTTGCATAGCTACTAAAAAGAAAATGATAGCGGCAAAAATAATGGGTATAAAGTTATAGGCAAATGGTTTTCTTTTTTTAACACTTTTTTCATAAAAAACAGCCATAAATAAAATTAAAGCAGTTTTAGCAAATTCGGTTGGTTGTAAATTAAAGAAACCAAGGTCAAGCCAGCTTTGAGCTCCACCGGCGATAGCACCATAACCAAAAACTAAAAATAAAAGACCAATTACCCCAAATAAATAAACAGGGGCGATGAAACGATATTTTTTAGTAGGCATTCTTAAGATAATAAAGATACCAATAAGACAAGAAAAACCAACAAATATTAGTTGTCTTATAAAAAAGTAAGAAGAGGAAACGTTATATCTTAAAACAGCAGAAACACTTGAGGCACTCAAAATCATTACTAAGCCAAGAATGATATAAACTAGCATGAGAAAAAATAAAGGTTTATCAATTTTTTTGAACAAGTTTTTCATGCCAAGCCTCACATCTCCTTTTGCAAACATTTTATATTACTAAAACGTTATCTTAGTTATTATTCATATTAAGCATATCATAAAATTGCTTATTTAGAAAGTTATAAAAATAGTAAAATGTAAAGTATTATAAACTTGGAATGAATGGATTATCTATTGAACCATTACCACTACTAAATAAAACATTAGAAGATAAATAAACTACTGGATAAATATTGCTTTTTCCATTTGTGCCATAAACGACTATGTTACCATCCGAACCATTTATAACTATCATGCCGTGTGCATATAAAGAATTTGCGGAAGGTGTCATGGTCCAGTAATGATTTTGATTAAAAAGCCAATTATTACCTTTACAATCACTAGACGAGCTATCATTCCAAAGGTATAAGCTTTTGCTTAAGCACTCTATTCGAGAAATTGTAATGCCGCCACTTGTTGCATATCCATAATCGCTTGGATACATTAAACCAACCAATCCTTTCCATGTCGTTGTTCTTTTTATTGTATCATTACAATATTCTCCAGCTGTACAAATATTGCCTGGATTTGTTCCACGCTCTTGCATATAAGAAGCATTCGTAATTCTATCAGAATCATTGCTTCCCAAGGCACCAATGTTCCAAAGAACAGTATCCATTAAGTTTTTTTCTTTTGTGCTTAGCCCATTATCTGTAAAATCACAGCTAGAATTTCCAAAATTTAGCGAGGTAAAACAATTGCCAGATTTACTATTCCAGTATAATGAGCCTCCTACGGACTCACTTTCATACCCAGGATTTAATAGTTTCATTAACTTTGCCTGGCTCCATTCATTAACGCCATAGCCTGAATTAATACTAGAGTCGCTACTATCCCATGAGTACATGCCTATTGATTCATTTCTTATTAATTTTATTCTATCTTCTTTGATACCAGTTCCATCATCAATATCTTTCATGACACCTATAATACGCCATAATTTGCCATCGATACTTACATAGTTGTTTGGATTGGCTCCAATATACCTTGTATTACCATAATCATCTAATGCTAAATTAGTTGTGTCATTTTTGGCTAAATTTAAAATATTTAATACAGCTGTTTTTTTAAAATATAAATTACATCTGGTTCTGGTGTAATCTGTTGCATTATATTCTTGATAATTAACTAGAGCTGTCCAGTTTTTATTATCCCAATTAACTTTAACACCATTTGTACAATTACTTTTTTGGGTATCTAATGTATAACCTGTATTTTGTTTTGGTAACTCTCTAGTTATTTCATCGTTTACATAGTAAGCAAAATAAACGTCTCCAGGATCTTGTACCTCACCATTAATGACATTAAAGTGTTTTTCTTCACTAAACACGGCATATGTTTTACATAAATATATGCCACCTAAAAGAAATAGGAAAATTACACTAATAAATATAAAAACAAATTTTTTATTATTTCTAACTTTAAATTTTTGTAGCTTCATATATCCTCCTATTGGTTATATAACCTTACCCTATTTAAATTATACTGGCTATATAGCCAATAGTCAAGATAATAATCCTTTATGTAAAATAATTTTATTGGAAAAGAGGATTATAATGATAGTGAATATTGAGCTAGAAAATGGTGTTTTTTTATTTAAATTAAATAAAATGTTACAAGAAAAAAAGATAAGTATTAATAAACTTATGCGTGATACAAATACTGATTTTAAAGTAATTAAAAGACTTTTGACTGGGGACTTAGTAAGAATTGATATTTTAGTGCTTGCTAGGTTATGTGATTATTTAGATTGTTCAATAGACGATATTGTTGAATACAAAAGAAAAAAGCTATCATAGCTTTTTTTGTCTTTTTAAGTAATATTCTTCTAAGGTACTAGAACTCGTCATTATTTCTTTGCAAACATTTATATCACCTAAGTATCTAATATGCCATGGTTCGTAATGATACCCAGTTATCTCTTCTTTGCCTTCTGGATAACGTAAGATAAAGCCATAGTTTGCGCATATCTCATGTAGCACCTTATAGCATTCAGTAAACTCATCCGCAAATTCGTTGTACCAATGCCCGTCTTTTTCAAGACAAATATCAATGGCAAGACCTGTTTCATGTTCAGAATAGCCAGGTTTAGCCACAAAAATCAAAGTATGTTCTATACCATATTTTTCTTTATTTTCGTTAAATATTTTCTCTTGTAGTGCATGAGGCCTATAAGCACTTTCAACATCAATATTAAAGCCTCTTTTGTGCATTTCTTCTTTTAAAGAAAGCCAAGCATCGTATGCCATAAGCGCGATATCACCATCATTTATACATTCAGGATATTTAGAATTATAACGAACAATTTTAGGCTCGTAAGATGCAGGAATTGCATTTTCTTTATTTACAAGAATCATACTTTTAGTATAGCAAGCATGAATAAGCCAAGCAAAAACTTGATTATCACTTTCTATTTCTGGGTGAAATTGGAGTCCTATTATTAAAGCCCCGTCCTTAGTATATTCGACACATTCATTAACATTATCAAGGGCTTTGGCAGTTACTTTTAAGTTATCGCAAATATTAGGAACAACATAAGAATGAAGACTTACAACTTGCATTTTTTCTTTACCATATATGCTATATAATAAACTATCTTTTAAAACGTTTATTTCATGACGAGCAGATGCAATTGTACTACTTTCTTTAGTAACATAATGACTGTGGTTGGAAGCATCTTCTAACGCACTCACATAATAATCAGTATCTTTTAAAAGTTGTTTTAAATCTTCTAGTTCTAGTCTAGGATTATTTTTATGAGCATCTACTAAATTAAAGTACGTAGCAATAGCTTGCATACCAAGACAGACTCCTAAAAGAGGTTTTTTGTTTTTAATCGCATCTTCAATAACAGGAAAGAAATCAGGCCATATTTTAGATCCACCTGGCCAAACGTAACCATCGCAAATACTTAAGTAATCGGTAATATTTTGACTTAACAAGCCAATAGCAATACCACCACTTTTAGTTATTTTCTCTTCATACATTCTAACAAATGAAGCCCGATCAGCATATGGATCATTAGCTTCATTAGTTAAATTATATGTTGGAATTATTCCGATTACCGGTTTATTTTTAATCATAATACTTTCTCCTTTTTATTTTGTATCATACCAGTTCTTGCCATAATCAGCGCTTACTTTTAAAGGTACAGCTAGCTTAATTGTGCTAGTCATTATTCTTTTAACGATTTCTTCAACCTCAACTCTCTCATTTTCAACAATATCAAATATTAATTCATCGTGAACTTGTAAGATCATTTTACTTTGAATATTTTTTTCAGTAAATTCGTTATCGATTTCAACCATGGCTTTTTTGATAATATCTGCACTGGTACCTTGAATTGGTGTATTAAGGGCAATTCTCTCCCCCATCTGTCTTACCATGTACTCAGTGCTATCAAGTTCTGGAATTGTTCTTCTTCGGTTAAATAAAGTTCTTACAGAGCCTTCTTCTTTGGCTTCAACGACTATTTCATCCATATATTTTTTAACACCAGGATAAATTTCATAATATTTAGTAATAAATTCTTTGGCTTCTTTAGGGCTTATTTCTAAGTTCTCACCTAAACCATAACCACTAATACCATAAACAATACCAAATATAACAGCTTTAGCAGTACTACGCATTTTCTTACTAACCATACTTTCACTTACACCATAAATATCACTTGCCACTTTTGTATGAATATCAGCATCATTTATAAATGCTTCTTGAAGTTCTTTAGAACCGGATATATGGGCTAGAATACGAAGCTCTATTTGACTATAATCAGCACTTAAAAATAAGTCATTACTAGGAAGAAAGGCTTGTCTTATTTTTTTACCTTCATCATCTCGAACTGGAATATTTTGTAAGTTAGGTTCCGTAGAAGATAAACGCCCTGTTCTAGCAAAATTTTGTTTAAAAATGGTATGAATTTTACCATCACTTAAAATATATGCTTCTAACCCTTCAATATACGTACTATAGATTTTACTGATATTACGATATTCAAGAATTTTGTCAATTATTGGGTGTTCTCCTCTTAATTTATGTAAGACTTTAACATCAGTTTTATAACCTTTCTGGGTTTTCTTGCCACCTGGTAAACCTAGGTCAATAAATAAAACTTCACCTAACTGTTTGGGACTTGCTACATTAAAGGTTTTCCCAGCGAGTTTATAGATTTCGCTAGTAATATTTTCTAATTTTTCTTTGTATGTTACGCCCATTTTCTCTAGGACGCCTAAGTCAACTTTAACACCTGTTATTTCCATTTTAGCAAGAACTCTAGCAAGAGGCATTTCAATATTCGTAAATAATTCATACATATCGTCTCTTTTAAGAGTTAAAATCGCCTCATCACGCATAGCAAAAATAAAACTTGATTTTAATGTAATGTCTTTTTCTAAAGAACTAAAATCTTTTTTCTTATATAAATTATCTAAGAATGTTACCTCATACCCTTTATTAGTCATGTAATATGCTATATCATCTTTGCTAGTATCTTCAAGAAGAGCGTAAAGAATCATTAAGTCAGTATTAACAAGAGGACAAGTGAGGCCTATTTTTTCTAAAGCTACAATATTCTTTTTTAAATCATAGGTATAAAGGACTTTACCATTTAATAAGGCTAAAGCATCTTTAATTAACTCATTTTTTACAAAGTAATTCTTATTTTTAGTAGAAATACTCATTCCTAAAATACTGCCCGTATGATAGTTATAGCCATCTAGTTCTAGATAGAAAGCATATTCATCTGAAGCATCAATCTCACTTACAGAAGATATAGTAATGTATTCATGAGGTGCCATTTCACTAGTTTTTTTAACGCCTTTTAATAGAGAATAAAATTCTAAGTCTTCATAAAGGCTTGATAGTTCTTCTTCATTAGGAGGAGTTATTTTAAGATCTTCTAGGCTATTTATTGCTAGTGGAACACTTCTATAAATCGTAGCAATTTCTTTACTCATAAAAGCGTTATCTTTATCAGTTAGTAATTTTTCTTTGGTTTTACCTTTTATCTTATCAATATTTTCATAAATGCTTTCTAGGCTACCATAAGTTTGTAAAAGATTAAGAGCTGTTTTCTCACCTATTCCTTTAACGCCAGGAATGTTATCAGAAGCATCTCCTGCAAGGGCTTTTAAATCAATGATTTTAATGGGATCTATGCCATAATCTAGTGTAAATGTTTCTTTGCTATATCGAATATAGTCTTTTTGCTTTAAGAGTTTCATTTCTAATTCAGGACTTATGAGTTGCAAGAGATCACGGTCTGAAGATATAATTGTTCCCACAAAAGTTTTATCTTCTTCAACCATTTTGGCAAGTGTACCAATTATATCATCGGCTTCGTAAGGACATAGTTCAAAATAAGGAACACCCATCGCGTGTAAAAGACGTCTAGCGTAAGGTTCTTGCATATGAAGTTCATCAGGTGTTTTTTTCCTTCCTTCTTTATAAAAAGAATATTTTTCTTTTCGAAAATTTTTACCAATATCAAAGGCAACAGCCATATAAGTAGGATTTTCATCAGCAATTATTTTATTAATCATATTTACAAAGCCATATAAGGCATTGGTTGGCATACCTTTAGAATTTTTCAAAAGATTACCAGAATAAGCAGTAGCGTAATAACTACGAAATATTAAGTTATTTCCATCTATTAAAATTATTTTTTTCATACAATCCTTCTTTCAATTTTATAGTGCACTTAAATTATAACCGATAAATAGTATGTAAGCAAATAAAAAATACTCACAAGGAGTATCTATTTAGTAACACTAGTTAAGACAAAAGTCTCACCATTAAAAGTAAAATGATAATTATAAGTACTTGCTTCATTTAAGTATTTTTCGATATCTGGATTTTCATCACTACCAATAATAGTAGTACAATCAATATCACTATAAATGTTGTTTTCTTTAGGATTTGCCACTACTAGCTTTATGGTTAAAATATATTCAGTAGTGCTCTTTTTAGCACTGACAAGTTTACTTAGAATTTTATCGGTCTTATCATAATCATATATTTCTTTAATATTGTATTCTTCTTTATCAGAATCAAAACTATATTTTTGATTATTTAAAATAATATCTTCATAATTAACTGTTACATTACCAAATATTTTTCTAATATAAACGGCTAAATCAGCCTTGGTAATTGGCATGTTTTTACCAGAATTTAAAGCCGAAGCCAAGGATACGCCTAGCATATAAGCATTCGTTATATTGTTATCTTTTAATAAAGAATAGTTAAAAGAAAGATCGCTAGAGGCATTAATATTTTGGTAAAGCTCTTTAACTGCTTCATCAGTTATAGAGATTTCACTATAAGTAGAAGTATTATCTTCTTTTGGACTACTATTTGGAGTATTTATAAAAAATACAAGACCTATTAAACATGCCATTAAAACTAAGACACCAATAACTATATAAACAATTTTTTCTTTCATACAATCACCACATGATAAGTATACAAAAGTTTTGAACTTAAGAAAAGTATTTTAAATAATTATTTCATTAGTTTACGCATATTTTTCAAAGCACTTTTTTCAATTCTTGATACTTGGGCTTGACTGATATTTAAAGACTTTGCTAATTCCATTTGGGTTTTGCCAATAAAAAAACGTTCCATTAAAATATTTCTTTCACGTTCTTTTAATTTAAGAAGAGCTTTTTTTAAAAGTAATAATTCATCTTTATTCGTATTTAAATTGGTATCATCACTTAGTTTGTCAGCAAGATATATGGCCTCTCCACCATCGTTATAAATTGGTTCAAAAATACTTACTGGTTCTTTTAAAGACATTAAAGCTTGTCTTATTTGATATGATGAGGCATTAAAATGTTTTTCTAGATATTCCATCGAAGGCTCAGTGCCATATTTACCAAGATATTGTTCTTTAAAATTTAATATTTGATAAGCAAATTCTTTAGTACCCCGGCTAACCCGAACGGAACTGGCGTTTTCTCTAGCAAATTTTTTGATCTCTCCAATAATAAGAGGTGTGGCATAAGTACTTAGTTTTAGGTTATATGATAAATCAAAGTTATCAATAGCCTTAATAAGACCAATTACCCCTACCTGAAATAAGTCATCTAAATTATAATTTTGGTTTTTAAATTTTTGAATAACACTTAAAACCAATTTTAAATTGCCTTCGATTAACATTTCTTTGGCTTCTTTACTACCTTGCTGCATAAGTTTAAATAGACGTATTTGTTCATTTGACTTTAAAACTTTTAAGTTACTAGTATTAACACCTGTTATTTCAACTTTGTATTTTGCCATTTCATCACCCACATTATTTATGAGATGAATAGCATTATTTTATACAAGAAAAAAGAGTAAAATTTTAATGTTTTTTTACTCTAGTCAATCTTAATGGCTCTTCTTTTAAGGAATCGTTATGGTCTTTTGTTTCAACAAGACTATATTCTACTCTATTATTTTTTTCTTTGCTCAAAGATAAGTCTTTTTGTAAATCAGCATCTTGTATACTCTTTTTTAAAACACTTAAATACTTATCTGACATGATGATATCTTCTTCTAAAAGTTTAGCATAATGGTAAAATACACCACCAAAAAATAGATAAGTACCGGACAAAGTGCCAGCTAAAACAGCCATTTGAGGAGCCCTTGATATGAAACTTATACTAAATGAAAGAAAAACACCAGCACTTATAAGTAAACCACCAATAGCGATTTTTGTCTTTTTGATAGTACTTTTTTTAGAAGCTACTTTGTCTTTAAGACCAAGTGATTGATGCTTAATCTTTTGTAAGATAATCCTTTCATTTTCAATATTTTTGGGTATAGCCTTACTTTCACCCGAAAGATAGTGAATTATAATTTTATCATCTACGATCTGATAATTTATAATATCTTTATTATTTACACAGTAATCGATATTGATAGCTATTTCATCTAATAAATTTTGCATGTAAATTCTCTCCTTTGTATGTATACATTAATTTAAAATATGTAAGGGAAAATTAGAATTTGAAATTAGACTTATTTCTTTTTAGGGGATGCACAAGGTAACTCTATATTCATGCCCCGACTTAAAATTTCATCTTCATCATAATCAAATTCTTCACCCATATTTAAAACGATATTTGAAATATCTAACTCATTAAATAATTTATCTAATTTAAAGACTTTATCCATAGTAAGAGAACTAGCATAAAACGGTTTCAAATAAAGACTTAAAGCTTCTTTTCCCGCATCAGTAAAACCATTACTTAAAAGTTCTTTAGCAAACCTAGTCTCTTCCTCACTTTCTTTTACAAAAAAACCAATATCTGGTGTATTATTAATATAATTACTTATAAGATTATTTTTTAAAAGAAAGAATTGTCTATATGTACAATCAATTAAAAACCTCTTGTTAATTATGTTCCCATCTTCATTAATAGGGATTACAACTGTGCCATAAGCATGCCTTATATGACACATATCGCCAACATTATTAATGGTTACTTGAAGTCCAAGCTTTTGTAACGGATAAAGAGTTAAGTATTGACTTAAACCACAAGTCCCTGATAAATCATCATTAGAATATACCCTTTGATTAGAATTATTTGATTTATTAGATATGTCTAAATTATCCCTTGCATTATTAACAACCCACTGAAGGAGAGTCAAAGCCTCATCATTACTAAGTCCTTTTTCTATATCTAAATTAGCAAGAATCGACTCATCAATATTAAATCTAGTAGGTTTATCATCTAATATAAATATATTAGGTATCCTTTGTAATTCATCATCAAGTACATACATTCTTTCTTTATTCTTTTTAGCATTAATATAATAAAGCAAATTATAGTATCTAATAAGATTATGTTTAATACTCTCTTTTTCTAACTCACTACTTGTATCATAAATACTACTATATTTAACAATTTGTTTTTTTAATTCTTCTAAAAAAGAATCTTTTTCTAAAACATTTTTTTCATAATAACTTATATCTATATTTAACTCTTTTAATAACTCATTAATATAATTACCCATATTATCACCAATCTAACTTTTTTCTAAAGCTTCTATTGCATCTTTTAAAGTGCTTACTGCCATAATATTAATATCAAGCTTATGACTTTCTTTAACGCTTATTGCTTCTTCATAATTATCAGTTGGTACAAGAAAAATATCAGCATGTTTTCTAGCTGCCCCGATTAATTTATATTTAACTCCACCTATGGCCCCGACATTACCTTCATTATCAATTGTCCCAGTACCAATAATCTTTTTACCCTTAGTAATATCTTCTTCTGTTAAATCATTATATATTTGTAAACTCATCATTAAGCCTCCAGAAGGCCCAGATTCACTTTGCTTCATAGTAACACTACAATTAGGTGTTTCTTCAATATCATAAGTTTCAGTAAGCATAACCCCTACTTTAGCCCCATCACTGCTATCATAAAGAGTAGCAGGTGCTTTTATTTCTTTGCCACTTCTTAGAACTTGAAATATTACTTTATCACCCGCCCGATAATTTTTTAATAATTCTTTTAATTCTTTAGTATTCTTAATTTTTTGCCCTTCGACACTTTTTACTATATCAAGTAATTTTAAATCGGTATTAGCATGCTCATCAATGTAAGTTATATGCACTACCTCCTCATTTACCTTAACACTTTTACCAGCTAAAGTATAGGAAGCAATGATAGCACTGGAAATAGATTGCTCAGTTGAAATTTTATCAACCTCTATTCTTTCTTTCATTGTTTCATTATCATATTTTATCTCAGTATCACTAACAATATCCCAATCAGGTATTACATAAGAAAGTAACAAATATGGAATACTTCCTTTTATCATGGAAACGTAGGCCATGCCAAGAGTGCCATTTGTTGCATAGCCATTTTCGACATTAACTCTTTTGGATAGCTCCACCATCCCGCCAGGAGCATAAACTTTGTAAGGAAGTTCAATTGTAAATAAAAGAATTAAGACAATAAATAAAACAAGATATTTAATATTTTCTTTAAAAAACTTTACTATTTCATCACGAATTTTTACCAATTTTTCATCACCTTAATTCATTATAGCAAAAAGAAACAAATTATATGTGAAGATCTTGTGTATTTGACACTTTTTATAATGTATAAAGTTTAAAATCTTACATATAGTTTAATATGAAAAGCAAAATATTTTTGTTCTTGATTATTATTTTTACGAGTTTACTATTTATAAGTATGCCTAGTATTAGTGGCAATGTTATAACGGCATGTAAATTGTTTGTAACGCGTGTCTATCCTAGTTTACTACCGATGATGGTTATTTGTGATTTACTTTTATATTTTGATTTACCTTTATTATTTGCTAAAAGTTTAGGTAAATTTTTTAAATATTTATTTCATTCTTCTTTATATGGGCCATTTATTTTTATTATTTCTTTATTTTCTGGAACGCCTGCTAATGCATATTTATTGAAAAAATTATATTTAGAAGAAAAAGTATCACTTAAGGAAGCTAATAAATTTTTGCGTTTTAGTTATTTTGCTAATCCTTTATTTTTATATACAATGCTAACATTTATTTTTAAAGATAATAAGAGTGTTATACTATCCTTATTTGCGATGCCCTATGTTGTTAATATTTTAATAGGGGTATTTTCATCTAAAACAGAAGATATAGCCCTGTTAGATAACAAGACAAAGAAGGAAGACTTTGGGACTTTTTTTGTTAATAGTATTAAGAATGCGATGAACACTTTATTAATGATTCTTGGCGTTATTACAATATTTTATATTATCGGATCAGTTATTAACCCAAGTAAAAATGTTGTTTTAACTGGTATTTTGGAACTTACAAGTGGCCTTTATGAACTGGGTATGGCAAATATTCCTTTAAAGTTTAAAATGTTACTTGCCATAATTTTTATTAATTTTGGTGGTTTGTCAATTCACTTACAAGTTAAAGGAATAATAAGCGATACAAATATTTCATATTTAAGCTTTTTAAAAGGTAGAGTTATAGCTACAATTATAAGTCTTTGCTTTTTCTTTTTATTAAGAATATAGAAAACTAAGTACTTATTATTTACCTAGTTTTAGAATATCTTTTTTGGTTAAATTAGTTGCTTTAGCAATGGTAGTATTTCTAATGTATCTTTCATATTCTTCAGGTGTAAATACTTTTCAAAAGTTGGCAGCATTATTTAACTTAGTAATTTTCTTCATATACTTTTCAATATCCTTATCATATTTTGTTAATTTTTTTAAATTGTACTTTCCTAAATCCAACATTATTAAACGTGAATATTTAGTAACTTTTTCTGTATCTAAAGATACCAAGAATTCATTATCATATCCATATTGTATTCGTATATTTCAAAGTTTTTTATGTAACATTTTTGTTCATCATCTTGAATGTTGTATATTCTTATGATCTTATCATCACCCTTTATACCATAGGTAAAGTTAATTTGAATGGTAAGTGTATATCCGCATAACCCTCGGATATGCTAGTATTTTTTATTATAGATATTACTTAAGTAACAAAAGTTTCTGGCATGTAAGTAATCTTTGTTTGTCGCGTTCCGGCAATATTAATTCTACCCACATTAGTTTTCCCTAATTAATAATTTTTTATTTTTACTATTACCAAATATTTCTTTAAAAAGCTTATCACTTTTACAAGTATAAAATTTTTTGGATTTCACGATTGTGTTATGCATAGATGCCCTTCTTGCTAAGTTATACTAAAACAAGTTTGTAATTTAGACAAGGGGGATATTTTAGGAGATTTTGTTAGAGAAACTCACATGTTATCGCATATTGTCGAACACACTTAAATACTAGGAATATAAAGGCTTTTAAAGCATAAAAAAAAGAGATTAGACTTCTTCTAACAATTCTTTTAGCATTGGATAAACAGAATCTTTCTCTTCTTCATTTAAAGGATATAGTTTGTCTGGTTCAATATTATTATAAATTGATTGTTTCATAATTAGAATGTCATCTGAGTAAACATTTTCTTCTTCATCCACTCTAACTAATAAGAAATATTTTGTTTTACTAATCTCTTTTGTTTTAGCAATAACGTATTCTTTATTATCAATTCTTACAATATCATATTCTTGAAAAATCATTTTATCTACTCCTTCCATTATTTAGTGAGTTAATGATCATATCTTTTAACTGAGAATTTTCATTCACAAGGCTAATAGTACTTTCATCAACAATACCAGTAGGAATGCCAGTGGTTAAGAAATCTTGTAAGCCAGAAGCACATACGGCTTGTCTTTTAATTATTTTGCCACCTTGTTCTAAAACATTGGCTATAATTTCCTCGCAATCTGGAGTGTTATAATCAACTCTTATTTCTTCGCCATAATTAGTTTCTAATAAAACACCGATGGTTGTATATAGATCACTTTTGAAAGTTGGTGAAGCACCTTCACTTGAGTAATAGCGATGATAGATTTTAGCCCCTTCATTAAGTCTAAATGTTTGACCTAGAACTTCTTGTTCTTCTAACTCTTTATTATCATTTTCTAAAGTGGTATTTACTATATCAAGAATTTTTTCATCTTCTAAAGTTTTGGCTTCGTCTACACTACTTAGGGCTTCAATATTAGTAACAGAAGGTACTTCAATAACATTTTCTTCTAAATTTAAATTATTTTTATGATTAGCGGCTAAAACACCAAGTAATGCGACGGCACCAAGGGCTATTTGAACCCCCTTCTTTTTAAGTTCACTTTTTATTTTAGTCAAGAATTTTGGACGTCTTTTTTCTACAACAGTAAGAGGTTTTGCTTCATTTTTTAAAATATTATTGTATCTTCTTACTATTTCATGGAAAAGACCACTGTAGTGTTCATCATAACGATAAGGCTGTTTATCAACTGTTTCTAAAACTTTGGCAGCATTAGTAGAATGAAGCTCAATATCATGGAGTTTTAATTTATAATAAGCTTTTTGTTCTTCTTGATTTAAAGTTTTTATATATTCTTCATCAAGAGTAATATCTAAGTCTTTTGGATAATCAAGAGGAATATCATCATTTAAATTATCATTCATTAACTCTTCTAAGTTGCTGGCACTACTTGAAAGTTCACTAAGGGTAACGACATTATTTTTATCGATAGTTATTTCTTTATTTTTAGAAGTTACTTTAATAGGCTCATTTGGTAAAAGGCTATCAATATTCTCAATTTTAATATTAACAGCTTTAAGTTCTTCTTCTGCTTTTTGCATTACTTCTTCATAGTTTGCAATAGTCTCTTTAAATAAAGACAATAAACTTGCATCTATAGTCACTGAAACACCTTTATAAGAATATTCGACTGGATTTGATACAGGTGATGAAATTATCTGTATAACAAGGGCTTTATAATAATCTTTTTGATCACTTAATGTTTTCTTACTTAAGTACTCTTTACTTAATGGACTTTCTAAATAATTATTTTTTTTCTTTGGATTAGTAATTCTTAGTAATCTTTCATAAAGACTTTTATAGGCCACAGGTATTTTTTTATTGGTATGCTTATCGACATAGACTGGACCTACGTACTCACTATTTTCAATTTGCAATTCTAAGTTAGCAGCATATGCAAGTTTTTGAAGCTCAGTCATGTTATTATATAAATTTTCATCAAAAGTAATACGCATTGTATTAGTTTTTAAAGAGGCAATTTCTAAATCAAGAACTGTTAATTTATTATATAGGCCTTTATATTTAGCTAAGTAACGAGAAGATATTTGCTTTTTTATTTGATTACCATTATTTTTCACACTAAATAAAGCTTTTTTGCCAGGCATATTTTCAATACTAGTCATAGCATTTATTATGTTGTCACGCTCTTTTTGTAAAGTTTCTAAATCATCAACTGGTGGCTCTGTAACTAAATAACTTTCTTCAAAATTAATATCTTTTATTTCTTCTTTTTCTTTTACTTTAGCAAACACACTGCAAAGTTTTATATCAATAAGACCAAGGGAATCTATAAGAGCTTGATAGTTTTTAACCTCTTCTTTTAGAATTTTCATTTCTTTACCAGAATAGCTTTTGACTTGCTCTAACATATTTTCTGGTGAATTTAGTGAAGACACCTCTATTGCTTTAATTTTATAAATTAAATTTAGCTTTTTGGCATATGTTTCTTTTAAGAAAGTTAAATCACTTAATTCTTCTTTGGCAGAAGCAATTTCTTTTTCACTAGTTACAATTTTACTTAATAACTTATTTATTTCTAACTGATAAGTTGCGCGCGTGATTTTATAACTATCAAGCAATGTTTTATTAACATTTTTCTTAGATATAATTTTATCGTCTAAATCTGCTAAAGTTTCTAAATAAGCATCATAACTTTTTAATAAATCTTCATGTTTTACTCTAGAGATAATTAGTTCATTAGCTACTTTATCTATCACACTAATAAGTTCTTCTATTTCTTTATTCATCTTTAACCACTCTTCCTATGTTAAAAATTATACCATATTTTTAAGAAAATTTTATAAAAATCGAATAAATAGGAAAATAATTAATGTAAAAGTTAGATAATGTCTTTTAAATTGATAAAAACTAATGATACATTTAAGTAATATCTAAATTAAAGATAATAGTAATTTGAATTATTTTATGGCCATTTAATTAAATTTTTGGCAAATTAAAATTTTGTTCTTATGTCTAATTATAAGTCTTTATTTTTATGATTTATCATGAATGTTTCTGGAAAAGAAACACAGCATATATCGCTTATTTTATGGATTAATATATATTTATCTTGGGTATTAGCATATACAAAATATTTCTTCTGACATATTTTAATATAAAGGGATTAATTTGTTATTATCCTTTAGAAGAAAAGGTGTTTAATTATGGATCAAGATTATCAAAGAGCATATAATTATGTAAAAAATGCTCAAAAAAACAGTTTACAACAAAGCTGCTGCTGTTCAAGCAGGAGTGTGATTGGTCCTACGGGACCTACGGGACCTCAAGGACCGGCAACTATAAGTGTCGGAACAACAACACAAGGGCTTCCAGGCTCTAGTGCATCGGTTGTTAATGCTGGAACTAATGAAAATGCTATATTAAATTTTGTTATACCGGCTGGACCTACTGGACCTACTGGACCACAAGGTATTGCTGGTACTGCTGGTGAGCAAGGACCTACCGGACCTACTGGACCACAAGGGGTTGCTGGGGCTGCTGGTGAACAAGGACCTACTGGACCTACTGGACCACAAGGTATCGCTGGTACTGCTGGTGAACAAGGACCTACTGGACCTACTGGACCACAAGGTATCGCTGGTACTGCTGGTGAGCAAGGACCTACCGGACCTACTGGACCACAAGGTATTGCTGGTGCTGCTGGTGAACAAGGACCTACGGGACCTACCGGACCTACTGGACCACAAGGTATCGCTGGTACTGCTGGTGAGCAAGGACCTACCGGACCTACTGGACCTACGGGGCCTACTGGACCTACTGGACCACAAGGGGTTGCTGGTGCTGCTGGTGAACAAGGACCTACGGGGCCTACCGGACCCGCGATCAATTTACAAATTGGAACAGTAACAACTGGAAATCCTGGAACTAATGCAGCTGCAACTATTAACAATTTAGGCAATAATACTTATTCGTTAGATTTAACTATTCCACAAGGACCTACAGGACCAGCCGCATAGTAAAAGAGGACTATTTAGTCCTCTTTTACTATGCTATCTAAAGCAAGTGTTATCATATCATCTAACGACTTCTCTCTTTGTTCTGGAGTTAAGAAATCTTCATTAAATTTGCTATCTACAACTGTTAATATCGCGGCTGACTCGGCTTTAAAACTATTTGCTATATGAAACAAAGCAAAAGTTTCCATTTCTTCACCTAATAAGTGAATATCTTTAGGAACTCTATTTAAGACATGTTCATTATCAGAATAAAAGCCAAATTGTTCAGTACACATAACTGTTCCAACGTGATAATTTAAGCCTTTTTCTTGAGCTTTTTTAGTAATAATACTAGTAAGATTTTCACTGGGATAAGCAATATGCGTAGGATCTCCATTATATGAATAAGCAAAGTTCGCTTCTGTATAACTATCACTAGCAATAATTAACTCAGGAACATTTATTCTTTCGTCTAATGCTCCACATGTACCAATTCTTATTATTTTTTTTACACCAAAGAAATATAGTAATTCAAATGCATAAATACTTACACTAGGCATACCCATACCATGAGCCATGACAGTTACACGAGTGCCTTTATATGTTCCAGTATAGCCATACATGTTTCTAACGGTATTAATTAATTTAGCATCTTCTAAATATTTTTCAGATATATATTTAGCTCTTAGCGGATCTCCTGGCATAATTACAATAGGTGCAATCTCTTCTCTAGAACAAGAAATATGTGCAGGTTTTAAATGAGCCATTACTTTTGGTGGTTGCATAACCACACCCCTTTCTATATTACTCTTATACTATATCAAATTTTTTAATAAAAGTCATAAGTTATAGCTAATTTGACATGATTTTATTTTTCAATAATGCTTTTTATAATATCTGCTAGCATAGATGGTGATTCATTCGTAAAATGTAAATAGAAATTGTTTATACCACTAGTTGTATAAGCACTTAAATGTTTTCTTTTATCTAACACGTCATAATGGTATAAAACTATTTTGTCTTTTTCTTTTTTGACTTGGTATTCTTTATTATTAATATTTTTTAAAATATCACCATCTTGCAAGAAGGGATGGCTTTTTAAAAACATTACCTTTGGTCTACCATATAAGTAACAGATAATATTATCTTTAAAAGATAAATTTTCTAAGTCTATAATAGAACATTCTAAAGATATACCTATATATTTAACATTATTCTCTTTTAAAAGTTTAATTGTGGCCGTATTAGCTACATTTAAATTAAAATTAGTTATAATATTATGACTATCTTTGTATTTATAGATGATACCTGTATCATTAGCAAGTAAATTAGTTGGTATTATATCTAAAGTCTCATCACTACCTATTTCATAATAAATATCTTGATGTTTTAAAGCTAACTCATAATTGTTTGTACAAATAGCCTTAATAGGATATTTTAATAATTCTTTATATTGTTCTTCATTAGTAATAAAAACAAAAAGATTTATCATTATTTAGATCTCCTTTCAATTAGTTTAGTAATTGCTTCTCTTCTTAAATTATTGACCTTGGAAATAGGAATAAACAAATCACCTATAATATTAATTGTAATATTTTTACATATAAAGGGAGTATTGCCAAGTTTTAATAATTTGGACTCAATTTCTTCTTTAGTTGTTATTTTGTTTGTAGCAGGTTCTGCCCCTGAATATTTAACTGTAATATTATTTTGGAGATCTGAAATAGTTAGTGAAATATCACTCGTTGTACATGTAAATGACATAGTAATTTTTATTTTTGGTTCTGTTATATTGTTTAAGTTTTTAATTAACACGGAATTAACTGTTTTACGAACAGAAGAATTGATTAGTTTATCATTGCTATTTTTTACATATACAATACTACCTTTTACACCATGAGATATTAAATTGTCTTTGGCATCATACAAATAATTAACATACATACCAGTATTATCAAACGTAAAACGAATAGCGTCACCCTGATATAAATCACTTGCAAGTTTAATACCAAGCTTGTCTTTTCTAATAGATACAACATCACCTAAGAATGAACCTTGATGATTACTAGTTTTAGGTGCATAGATATTTTTTTCATTAAATAGATAGCCATTAGTGAAGCCACGATAAAAAAGGCATTCAAGTGTTTTTGTATCTTCATTGGTAACCGTACAAGTTTTATATTTACTATATTCTTCCATTAATCTTTTATATAAACGAGTAACATAATAAACATATTCTTTACTTTTCATTCGTCCTTCTATTTTAAAACTAGTTATATCACTTTTTAATAATTTAGCAAAAGAAGTACTAGTATTTAGTTCTTTAGTAGACAAAGGATAGGCTCCATAGTCATTTATTTGTTTATTATGACGATATAATTTATAAGGCATACGACAGCTACCTTCACAACTACCAAGGTTACCACTTCTTTTTTTGTGTAACGCACTAATAAGACATTGGCCTGAATAGCAAGCACATAAAGCACCATGAATAAAAACTTCTTTTTCGATATCTTTAATATTTTCTATTTCTTCTAAAGACATTTCACGATCAAATACTACCCTTTTGACACCAAGAGTTTTTAAGAATGATACTTCATCTTGATTAAAAGTATGGGCTTGGGTTGAAGCATGAATTTCTAAGTCAGGATAATTCTTATGAATATAAGAAATTAAGCCTAAATCACTAACTATTAAGGCATCTACATGAGCATTATATAAAAAATCAATATATTCTGCCGCACTTGTAAAAGCACTTTCAAAAAGCATAGTATTGACAGTTACATAGATTTTTACACCATATAAATGACAATACTCCCTAGCTTTAATTATTTCACTTTCTGAAAGGTTTTTAGCGTAGGCACGAGCCCCAAATTTTTGGCCACCTAGATAGACTGCGTCTGCTCCACCACAAATAGCGTACTTTAAAGTTTCAAATGAGCCTACGGGCACTAATAATTCTTTTTGCATAAAACACGTCCTTACGGATTTATTATAACACGATTATGTGGTATCATAAAGATGGTGATAATATGAATAGTAAAGATTTAAAAGAATTTAAATGGCTAAATTTTAGTAATCCTAGTGAAAAGAAATTAAAAGAATTAAGTGATACATATGCTTTTGATTATAACGATTTAATTAAGGCAACTGATAAGTTTGAAACACCACATATAGATATAAATGGTAATGTTACAACTTACGTTTTTAAAATGCCTTATGTTATAGAGACTAGTGATAATAAAAAATATAGATCTTATCCAGTTAGTTTATTTTTAAATGGTAATATTTTACTTTCTATTTCTTTAAATGAACATCCGTTAATAGAAGAATTAAAGGCTAACGAAAATATAGATATTACTAATCCTGTTATTTGGATAATGAAAAGTACTGAGTATTTTATAAAGTATTTAAATGAGATTCAAGAAGATATTTTAGAAAAAGAAAAAACATTAATTAAATCAACTAGCAATAAAGATTTAGAACATATGTTAACATTACAAAAAAGTTTGCTTTATTTTACTACTGCATTACAAGGAAATCGTTCTTTATTAGAAAAGATTAAAAAGATTGATAATTTTAGTAATAATACAGAACTTATTATAGATGCTGAGTTAGAAATTAATCAAGCAATTGAAATGGCTAATATTTACCGAGAAATATTAGAAAGTACTATGGATACATATAGTTCTATTATTTCTAATAATTTAAATGATGTTATGAAATTTTTAACTTCTGTTACTTTAGTTATTTCTATACCAACAATGATTTCTTCTTTTTTAGGTATGAATCTTTCTCTTGGGGAATTTGGTACTAATCCTTTTTCGTTTTTATTAATTGTTTTAATATCATTTTTAGTAGCTATTATTTTAATACTTATTTTAAAGAAAAAAAATCTCCTTTAAGGAGAATTTTTTATTTGGGAGTAATTAAAATAAGAATATTCCCCCAATATCTATGACATTAAATATTCATACACATTTGCATGAAAGTGAGCTAAAAAACATGACTAAAATTATAAATAACTTAAAATAGTGTGTTGCAAGTGTGTTTGAAAGAGTTTGAAAGTATGAAAAAACCCTTTAAATAAAGGGATTATTACAAAACTGGTGACCCGTACGGGATTTGAACCCATGAATGCATGCGTGAAAGGCATGTGTGTTCAACCACTTCACCAACGGGCCATAAACAAAATGGTGGGCCTGGGGGGACTTGAACCTCCGACCTCACGCTTATCAGGCGTGCGCTCTAACCAGCTGAGCTACAAGCCCATTTTGTCAACGACTATTTAATTTTAACTTATTTTGTATCGTTTGACAAGTCTTTTTTATCAATTTGATAAAAATTTTTATATAAACCATAAACTGGATTATAAACACATATGGCGGAGCAGGAGAGATTCGAACTCTCGCACCAGTTACCCGGTCTACATCCTTAGCAGGGACGCCTCTTCAGCCTCTTGAGTACTACTCCATTACCAAGTGATTACTGTTAAAGTTTACTATATTATATATTATGTTGTCAAGGAAAAAAATTGATTTTTTAATTTTTTTTATGCAATTTTATTTTTTCATAATAAAGTACTACACTCCATATTATTTGAAAACTTAATATTACTAAGTAGACCATATCACGGAACTTAAACACTTTTGAAAATAAAAAATCTAACTAACGCTCATAAAACTGGACTTTTTTTGTCAAATTTGCAAT
>CAKOMI010000002.1 GCA_934096605.1 uncultured Bacilli bacterium | reverse complement strand
TCCGATACTACAGATTATTTTTGTCTTTTTCATATATATCTACTCCTTCTAAAACAAGAAAAATTTTACACTTTTTTCCCTTAAAAATCAAGTATAAAGCGCAAACTTTTGGTTAAAATATATATGTGATGCTTATGAATAAAGAAAAATTTAATGAAAACTTAATAGATTTTATCAAAAACTCTACTTGTGCCTTTACCTCTATTAAAACAATCAAGGAAAAATTAGTTTCTTTAAACTTTCAAGAACTAAAAGAAACAGATACTTGGAATAATCTTGATGGTAATTACTTTGTCACTAGAAATGATGCAAGTATTATAGCCTTTAAAGTAAAAAATGAAGGCTCTAGTTTTAAAATAATTACAACTCATTCTGATACTCCAAGTCTTCTTTTAAAAAATAATGGTGTCTATATTAAAGATAATTATTTAAAACATAATGTTATGCCTTATGGGGGTATTTTAAACTATGGCTTTTTAGATACCCCCTTTTCTCTAGCTGGTCGCATTTTTATTGAAAAAAACAATAAGTTATTAAAGAAAATCATTGATATAAAAGAAGAACTAGCCATTATACCCAGTGTTGCAATTCATTTAAATGACAAAGCTAACACTAACTTAGATTTAAATGCTCAGACTGATTTAACCCCATTCTTCTTAGTAAGTAATAAAGTTAGTGATTTTGATAAGTTATTAAAAGAAAAATTAAATCTAACTAAGACTGATAAAATACGTGACTATGAACTATTCTTATACTCTACTATTACGCCTAAAAGAATAGGCCTTAAAAAAGAGATTTTATTATCACCAAGAATAGATAATCAAACAAGTGTCTTTGCTGGCATGCAAAGCTTTTTAGAAAGTGATAATAAAGATATTAATGTTTTCTGTGCTTTTAATAATGAAGAAATAGGCAGCCTAACAAGAGAAGGGGCAGAAAGTGACTTTTTAATTACCACTTTAAAAAGAATATGTGACTTCCTAAATTTACCACTTGCAAATACCCTAGCTCATTCTTTATTAATAAGTGCCGATAATACTCATGCTGTCCATTCAAATCACCCAGAACTAGCAGATGAAACAGGTAAAGTTTTTCTAAATAAAGGATTTGCTATTATAAAAGAAATAAATTCTACTACTGATGCTTACTTTTCTTCTTTAATTAAAATGGCCTGTGATAAAGAACATATTATGTATCAAGATTCTACTTTAAAAAATGATATAACTGGTGGTTCAACATTGAGTGCTTTAACCCTTAGGCATGTCAGTGTTCCTTCACTAGAAGTCGGCATCGGCGAACTTGCTATGCACTCTTCTTTAGAAGTAGCTTCATTAATAGATATTTATGAATTATATAAAATGTTTAAGGTTTTCTTTAATGATAATTTCAAGTAAAAAAATATAGACTACAATTAATCTATATTTTTCTTTTTCTTAACTTTCTTAGGTTTTATTTCTTTTTCACTAACTAAAACAGCTTGTTCTTCTTCTATTTTAGCTTCCCTTTTTTTCTCTTCGTTACCAATGTATTTTACTTTAGTACCAGCGACAAAATCATGTAAACCACGATTATCTTTTCTTACAATAATCATAAATAAGTTAATATACATTATAATGTAGCCAGCAACATTAACATTTTGATATAGTAAGTAATAGTTATCGACACTCACAAAACTTACAATACATTGTAGGATAACCGAGATTAAAATATTATTTAAAATGATTGTTCTAAGTAAATAATTAGTTATTGTAAGTGGTTTATTATCATTACTAACTATTTTAATTTGGAATAGTTTTTTACCAACTGTTTGACCATCAAAGAAATATGGAACAACGCCAAAATATAGAAGAACAATAATAACATCTAAAACAACATAATAAATATTCAAACGATATAATTCATAAGAAATAGGAATTCTAGCTTCATCATATTCACTTTCATTAATTTCTTTGTTTTCATATTGTTCATAGACATTTACTAGTTCATTATATTTCTCGCTATATAATGTTCGGTTGGGATTTAAAATTGGTAAGTATGATAGTAGTGAGACAATCATAGAAACTACTAAAATATCAAATAAGTAAGCCCCTGCTCTTTTAAAAATTGTTATATTCATAATTTTTTTCCTTTCATAAATAGATTGTATCATAGATAGTATTATTTGTTAAGATTCTAAATAGTCCAATATTTCTTTAGATACTATCGTGCCATCACTAACAGCAGTAGTAAGTTGCCTTACATTTTTTTCTCTAACGTCTCCTGCTACGTAAAGGCCAGGAACAGTCGTTTCTAATTGATAATTACTTAAAGCATAGCCATTTTGATCAAGAGTAACTAAATCTTTAATAAGCTCAGTATTAGGAATAGAACCTATCGCAACAAATACACCAGAAACATTAATTTCTTTTGGAGCATCATCAACTGTTAGAGACACTTTTTCTATCACATCTTTACCAATAATTTCTTTTACAATACTGTTATAAAGAATAGTTACATTTTCTTTGCTTTTAAGTCTTTTTATTTTTAATGGTTCCCCTCTTAAGTTGTCACGACGGTAAGACACATAGACATGGGAACAAATATTACTTAAATACAATGCATCAGTTAAGGCAGTATTTCCGCCACCTACTACTAAAACACTTTTATTTTTAAAGAAGAAACCATCACAAGTAGCACACGTGCTAACCCCTTTACCAATAAATGACTCTGCATTCTTACAATCTAACATACGTGGTCTAGTACCAGTTGCATACACGATAGTTTTAGCATAGTATTTATTACTCTTTACTGAAACAGAAAATATGTCTTTTTCTTTAGTAATTGCCAAAACTTTTTGCATAATAATTTCTAGACCTAAGTTTTTAGCTTGACTAGCCATATTACTACCTAGTTCTAAACCAGATATTTCCGAAATACCAGGGTAATTTTCAACAATATCACTTTTAGTAATAGCTCCACCTAATGTTTCACTTTCAAATAGTAAAACTTTTTTATTTGCTCTTAACAAATATATTGCTGCGCACAAACCAGCAGGCCCACCACCAATTATTATAGTATCATAAATATTCATATATTCACCTTTTCTATAAATTATAGATAAATTATAACAAAAAAAGGCCCCATAAAAAAGGGGACTTTACATTATTTTAAATTACTGATTAATTCATCTTTTTTCATAGTAGAATAACCTTTAATGCCTTTTTCTTTTGCAATAGCTTTTAATTCAGTTAAAGTCATTTTACTATAATCTTTAGATTCTTCTTTAGTTTCTACTTTTTCTTCTTTAACAGTTTCTTTTTTTGTTTCAACTTTCTTTTCTTCTTTTTTACCTGCTTTTACTTCACCATTTAAAGCTTTTTTAGAAACTTCAACTAATTCAGTGAATGCACTAGGATTGTCAATTGCAAGTTCACTTAACATTTTACGATTAATTTCAACACCTGCAATAGCAAGACCATTCATGAATTTAGAATAACTAATATCATTCATATGACATGCAGCATTGATACGAGTAATCCATAATTTTCTGAAATCTCTTTTCTTTTGTCTTCTATCTCTATAAGCATAAGCGCCACTATGGAAAACTTGTTCTTGAGCAGTTTTATATAAACGATGTTTGCTTCCAAAATAACCTTTTGCTTGTTTTAATACTTTTCTTCTTCTGTTTTTTGATACAGTTCCACCTTTAACTCTTGCCATATTTTCACCACCTTACTAGATAACAGATTTAATTCTGCTAGCTTCTCCTTTACTTAATACACCTTTGTTACGTCTTTGACGAATTTGTTTTGAACTATCCTTACTTGTTTTGTGGTTGCCGCCACCAACTTTGTAAGTTAAATCTCCATTTTTTTTCTTTTTGAAAACTTTACTACTTGCTTTATGAGTTTTCATTTTTGGTCCCTTAGCCATCTTTAACTTCCTTCTTTCCTTATTTTTTGGGTGCTAGAATAATAAACATATTTCTGCCATCTTGTTTAACTGGCGTTTCTACTACGCTTACTTCTTCTAGTTTTAAAGCAAAATTATTTAACACTTCACGTCCTAATTCTGGGTGAGCCATTTGTCTTCCTTTAAAGCGAATAAATCCACGTACTTTATGACCTTTATTTAAGTAATCTAAAGCATTTTTAACACGCGTATCAAAATCATGAACATCGATATTAGGAGATAATCTAAACTCTTTCATATCTTTATTTGTTTCACGTTGTTTTTTTAAAGCATCTTTAGCTTTCTTTTGCTTTTCATAACGATACTTATTGTAGTCCATAATTTTGCCAACTGCTGGAACGGCATCACCGCTCATTAAAACTAAATCTAAACCAGCAAAATTAGCAATAGTCTTCGCATCTTGTAAAGGTTTAATTCCCATTTGTTCCCCATTAGGTCCGATTACCAATAATTCGCTTACTCGAATATTGTCATTAATTGGTAATTCATCTGTTTTCTTTGCTATAAAAATGCACCTCCATACAATGAAAAAGTGGATCCAAAGATCCACCTATAAAATTGAAAGAAATAAAAAACAATAAAACAACAATTTCTTTAATTTTAACCCAGTACTATTATACTAAGGTGAACGAGTGGATCTCGTTTCTTTTTCAATAACAATGCCATTCTACTAAATTTTAAGCTGTTTGTCAAACATTTTTAGCCATTTTTTAGCAAAATTAATGTTACTCGCCAATCGTACTTATCATATTTATACTAGTTATTTTTTCTGGCAATGTCTTAACACCAAAAATTAAAGATAGAAAAGTTATATTATATAAAAGAATCGTTAAAGCCCCTATTACAATAAAAGCATAGTTTTGTAAATCATTTGTTACTATTTTATAACGTTCTAACAAATAGAAAACTAAAAGTAATATAACCGGTAAAATAAGATAAAAGAAAATATTTAATAAATAATAAATTAGTATTCTAAAGAAACCAACTTTCTTTTCACTTACGAACTCTAAATTCAAAAATTTCATAAACATAGTTTTCCCATGTAAAATCATAGTCATTAGAGGATAATAAAATAAATAAACAATAATTAATAGTAATAAATAATACTCTTTTTGAAGTGTATACTCTCTTAAAAAGAAGAAAGCAGTAATAAATATAACACTAAAGAATGCTATATCAAGTAGAAAGCAAAATATTCTTTTAACAAATGTAACGCGTACACCACGAGCCTTAGCCCGTTTGTTTAACGCCTCTTTACTAGGTAATATTTTTAGTAATAAACTACCACCAAAATAACCTAAAAAACCACCAAAAGTATTAAGTAGCAAATCATCAACGTCAAAAACTCTATATGGTTTAGGATAAATAAAATATAACCCCGTTAACTGTGTTAATTCAAAGAACAAACTAAATAAAAAACTATATAGCATCACTCTTTTTAAATCTTTATTAAAGTAGTAATGTAAATAAACCCCAAAAGGTAAAGTTAAAAATATATTGAATATGGCTTCGTAAAAAACCGGATTTTTCATAGTTGGAAAGTATGTAGCAAAATCACTAACATGAAAACTAGTAGTATTTAGTATCTCATTAATAAAATGAAAAGGATGTAAATTATAAGAAACACTAGGTAGTGAGGCTAGCCGTTCCTTACTAGGTAAAGGTAATATTACTAAAAAATAAGCATTCATAAGATATAATATAAAAGAATAAATAACTATTGTTTTAAAAAAACTAATTGAACCATTCTTATGATATTCCCCTAACATATAAGGTAATGTAAACAAAAAAGCAACAAAAGGAAATATAATAAAAGCAATTTCAATCGAATAACGAAAAGAAGACATAAATTCACCTCCACAGCAAAACATTAAACAGAAACACCAAGCTAGTTTAAAATTTCATATCAAAAAAGCACAAGTTTTTCTGTTAACATAATTTTAACAAAATAACGAACGGAAACCAATAGTTAATAGCTAAAGTTTATTATAGTGTTTAATAAATGTTTGTACTAAACAAATCTTAATATACTAATCACTTATAAAATATAAGTCTTATTTTATTACGACACGGCGTAATTTTTTTACCATTTTACCAATTTATTACACTATATAAAAAGAATAACTATAACGTTACTCTTAATATCCTAATTTTTTATAATAATCATATAACTCTTTAAACCGATTAAAGTGAACTATTTCTCTTTGTCTTAAGAATAATAAGACACCTATTAAATCGACGTCATTAGTTAACTTAATTAAATTCTCATAAGTTGCCCTTGCCTTTTGCTCAGCCGCCATATCTTCTGATAAATCGGCTATCACGTCTCCTGTTACAGCAAAATAACTAGCTGTAAAAGCATCCCCAAAAGAATTTGCAGGATATATACCTTTACCATGCTCCGTGTACATAGAAGACAATCCTTCTCTTTCTAATTCTTCTATAGTTGCGTCTTTAGTAAGCTGATAAATCATTGTACAAATCATTTCACAATGGCCAAATTCTTCAGTTGCAATATCATTTAAAAGTGCCCGTCCTTTTTCATCTGGCATAGTAAACTTTTGACTAAAATATCTTAAAGCCGCCCCAAGTTCACCATTGGCCCCACCATACTGTGTAAGTAAATACTTAGCCATTTTTAAATCTTTATTTTTAATATTAACGGGATAGTTTAAGTGTTTAACATATTTAAACATAGTTACTACCTCCCATATTCTCCCAAGGCCAAGGATTATCACTCCACTTATAACTAGTACCAACATCATCACATAAAGTAAGTGGTCCATACATATTAATATATTTTTCTTCTAACTCATTTTTATCATGAATTAACTCTTTAAAATAATCATATGCTTCCTTATCATTTGGTCGTAAATCTAAATAAAGATTTAAATCATTTACAGCAAAAGATAAAGCCATAATTTCAAATAACAATGCTTCTTTTTCACTAGTTGGTTCCAACTTATAATAAGTTAAATTATCAAAAGGCTCATATTCATTTTTAAATAAATTACCTCTTAAAAACCCTTCTTTAGGACTTAATAAATTACTAGCTCGTAATTCTTTTGTAAAATCACTACCAGGAATTTCAAAAAAGCCCATATTAAAATTTGTGTCATCAAATAACATACTAATGCTCCCTTCAAAAGTAGTATAGGATAAACACATAATTTTGCATGGGCTTTTAACTAAATAGTTTCTATTTCAATCGTTGGATCTAATTTATGAAAAGCTTTAGTAATAAGATAGTTTAATCTTTTATATACATATAAAGAATCAAGAGCTAAAACAAATATAATTAAAATACTAGTAGGATTTAATTTTATCAAGTTAAAAAATGCGTATTCACGAGTTATACAAAATAAGAAACCTACTAACATAACAGTAAATAATGTCCCACGAATAATTGTAAATGGTTTACATATTTTGTAAAGATAAATAAGACCAGTTATAGCCGTTAAATAAACGCTTAAAGAACTTTGCATTTCATAAGATAGATTGAAAGCCATAGTAAAACATGTGACAAGAATAACGTCAAATAAAACTGTCAAGCTAGTAGGTAAGGCTCTAGAAACGACTTTAAGTAAAAACTTACCTTTTACTAAATCAGTATTAGGTTCAAGTGCCAAAATAAATGAAGGAGTACCAATAGTAAAAGTTGTAATAAGAGTAAGTTGGATAGGAATAAAGAAATATTTAGAAGAAATAATAACACTAAATAAAATAAGTAAAATAGTATAAATAGTCTTAACTAATAAAAGAGAGGCTGATCTTTCAATATTATTAATTGTTCTTCTGCCTTCCTTTAAAATATAAGGAATAGACCCAAAATCATCATTTAATAAAACAAGCTTAGATACGTTTCTTGCCGCTTCACTACCACTTGCAACAGATATAGCACAATCAGATTGTTTTAAAGCTAAAACATCATTCACGCCATCACCAGTCATTGCAACACATTTACCACTACTTTGTAAAGTACTAACAATTAACTTTTTTTGTTTAGGTGTTACCCTTCCAAAGACATTTACTTTATCTACCACTGAAACTAATTCTTCATCACTTAAAGTATCAGTATTAACGCTATTTAAATTATTTAGTCCACATCTTCTCGCAATTCCCTCAACAGTTTTAGCATTATCACCAGAAATTATTTTAATTAAAACACCTTGGCTTTTCAAATAATCAAGTGTAGATGAAGCATTTTCTCTTATAATATCTTCTAAGAAAATAAACCCAATAACTTCTAAATTAGTAGGATTTTTACTTAAGGGTTCATTGTTTTTAGCAATAACGAGTACTCGATAATCTAAAGTCTTGTCTTTTAAAATATCTTCATATTTAGAATAATCTTTTTTTAATAAAAACTCTGGTGCTCCTAGATAAACTGACCCCATATCTTGAACTTTGATTCCTGAGAATTTTCTTTCCGAAGAAAAAGGTAATTCATCTTCTTTATGACTTTCTATTATATTTTCAAACTTCTCTCTAATAGCCTTAATCGTGGCATTTTCATCACCAGAAAGACTACCATAAATACTTAAAATATTTGCCATCTCTTCTTTAGAATATGGTTTACTTGGTAATATATCATGAACTTGCATCTTACCCATCGTAAGTGTCCCTGTTTTATCAAGACATATAACGTCAACTCGGGCAAGTGTTTCAATACAATATAATTGTTGTACTAAAACTTTGTATTTAGAAAGCCTAATAACACTTACAGCCATAACTGAACTAGTAAGTAAAACAAGACCTTCTGGAATCATCCCAATTAAAGCCGCTACTGTATAAAAAATAGAACCAGTAACTGACCCACCGGTCGCAGCAAGTTGACTAAAGAACATAATAATACCAATAGGAATAATTAAAAATGATAATATTTTCAAAAGACTTTCAAATGAATCCATAATTACTGAATGAACTTTGCTTTCGTATTTAGCCTCAGCTGATATTACCGAAATATAGTTATCTTTACCAACGTGAGTAACACGAGCATAAGCACTGCCACTCACAATAAAACTACCTGATAAAACCATATCTCCTTCTTTTTTTAAGATAGAATCAGGTTCTCCAGTTAAAAGTGATTCATTTACCTCAACGCTACCATCTAATATAAGTGAATCTGCAACTACTTGATGACCACTTTTTAATAATGTAATATCACCCATAACTAATTCGTCTAATGACAAAGATACAACATCCCCATCTCTTATAATATCAATTTTTGATTCATTTAACATAGATAATTTATCAATTATTTTTTTTGATATAATCTCCTCTATAATACTAATAATAGAATTAATAATAATTACACCCATAAATAAGCAATTTTTTAGTCCCATCAAGGCTTGTCCATCTAAAACTCCCGCAATAAAAACGGAAGCCCCAAGAGCCATGTTTAAAAAATTAAAGTAAGTTAAAATATTAGATAAAATTATTTCTTTAATAGTTTTAGTTTTTGGACCATCATCATAATTAACAAGTCCCAAAGCTATTCTTTCTTCAACTTCTTTTTCTGTTAATCCTTTTAATTCATTAGTTTCTTTCTTTTTCATATCAATCACAATTATATTATAGCACAACGAGCAAAAAGACACCTACAATTTGTTATTAGTAAAACAAAGAAATACGTAAAAATATTTTTAGTAACCTCAAAATTTACTCTTTTATTTTAAGCATTTTCATGTTAATATGTATGTAGTGAGTATATTTCATATAATAAAAAAGAGAACCTCTAGTTTTTCTGAGCTAGACGTTCTCGAATTTAGGTTTGGACGTCTAAACACTTTGTTTAGACGTTTTTTATTATGTTATAGAAAGGGAGTTAAAAAAAGTTTGAAAACTAAAATTAACACGATTATAACCAGTAAAAATATTAGTAGCTGAAGCATACAAATTTCTGTATCCTTTTTCACACTAATCCTCCTATCTAGAGGACGTCTAACAACTAAAGGTTCGCGACCTATTATATAACAACTAATCTGAGTATTTTGTCGAACCAAGGACTTTTTAACAATTTTTATTATTTTTTTTATAAACTTGGAATATAAGGATTATTATTAGTACCATCACCCGTAAGTTTCAAAGTACTCTTTAAATTTATAACAGGTCTTAAGCCAAGTGAATAGCTAGTATTATCATCATGCCATATAGATAAAAAACAAATATATGTGAAGCACTAGAAGAGTACCCAAAAGGGTTTTAATAACTATTGGTGTTATGGTCCAAAAATATTCATCAATTGTTAAATATGAATCTATAGAGGATTTTTAATAGTCAAATTTTCCATCAAAAACACCACTTGAACTGACTAATAGTGTCTCATTTTATTATAAAGCCAACAAAAAAAAGACACCTTCAATTTGTTATTAGTAAAGCAAAGAAATACATAAGATTACTATTAGTAACGCCTAAAAAATTTATTCTTTTATTTCAAGTATTTTTATGTTAATATGTATTTAGAGAGTACATCTCATATAATAAAAAGAGAGCCTCTAGTTTTTGTTGAGCTAGACGTCCTCGATTAAATTTTGGGCGTCTAAACACTTTGTTTAGACGTTTTTTTTAATTATAGAGGGAATGTTAAGAATAGTATGGAAACTAAAAAAAACACGATCATAACTAACAAAAATCTTAGAAAAAGCATAGACTAAAAATCTATGCTTTTATTATCATCACTTGAAAAGAAAACATCATACCATTTCAAAAATGTATATACTGTCCAAACTTTACGATAATTATCTTTTTTACCATTTTTATGTTCTTCTAACATCTTTAAAAGTATCTCTGTATTAAAGAATTTCTTAGCTACTTTACTATTTAATTCTCTCTTTAATTCTTTATAAACGTCATTTTCTTTTATCCAATCCCTAATTGGTACTGGAAATCCAAGCTTTTTCTTTTTATATGATTCATTAGGAATAACTTTTTTAGCCGCATCCCTTAGGGCAACCTTAGTATTTTCTTTAGTAACTTTATATTCAATAGGTAAAGAACTAGCTACTTTAAAAACTTCAGTATCTACAAAAGGTACTCTTCCTTCCAAAGAATTAGCCATAGTCATACGATCAGCCTTCTGTAAAATATCTTTCATAAGCCAAAAATTGATATCAATGGCTTGCATTTTAACAATATTACTTTTATCTTTAAATTCATCATAAACCGGTTTAGTTATAGCCTTATTTTCTACTAATGGTTTATTTTTAAGAAGTTTTTTAGTTTCCTTTTCACTCCACACTTTATTAACGCCAATATAACTATCTTCTAGTTTTTCTCCTCTTCTTACCAAGAAATTTATGCCCCGTACTGGTGGAAATAAAGAGAAAAATTTAGATATACCATGTCTTATAAAGAAAGGAATTTTATTATAAAAAGCATAATCAACCTCTTCCCGGTAATAATTATAGCCACCAAAGAATTCATCTGCTCCTTCACCAGATAAGACAACCTTCACATCTTTACTAGCAATATTGGCTACAAAGTATAAGGCTACTACTGCCGGATCGCTTGCAGGTTCATCCATATGATACATTATTTTAGGTAGTATTTGCATATACTCTTCTTTAGTAATTTTTTTATTTGTATTACTAATACCCAGTTTTTCTGTCAAGTCTTTAGCATAGTTCGTTTCATCATACCTTGGAATATCATAACCAACTGTATATGTTTTATCAGGTTTGGCTAAGCTTACTAAATAAGAAGAATCAATCCCACTTGATAAAAATGAGCCTACTTCAACGTCACTTATCATATGATGATTTACACTATCAGTCATAACTTTACTAATATTATCAACTGTTTTATCATAATCTTCTTTTTGAATATCAAAGTTCAAATCAAAGTAACGATTAAGTTTCATTTCTCCTTCCTTATACGTTAAAGAATACCCAGCATCTAATCTTTTAACCCCTTTAAAAAATGTCTCAGTTGTAGGTGTAAAACTAAATGATAAATATGGGGCTAAAATACTTTCATTAAATTCTTTTTTAAATTTAGGATGATCTAAGAAGGCTTTTATTTCTGAAGCAAACATAAAATCGCCATCATTTTGATAATAGTAAAATGGTTTTATCCCAAATGGATCCCTAGCACAAAACAAAGTTTTATTTTCAATATCATATAAAGCAAAGGCAAACATACCTCTTAAGTGTTTTGGTAATTCACTACCCCATTCTTTATAGCCATAAAGTAAAACCTCGGTATCCGAATTTGTTTGAAATGGATAATCACTAAGTTCACTCTTTAATTCTTTATAATTATATATTTCACCATTAAAGACCACAACTAACTTTTCATCTTTAGAAAACATTGGTTGTTTACCACCTTCAATATCAATAATTGATAGTCGTCGTTGTCCAAGTGCAACATCACCTTTCACATAATACCCTTGTGCATCCGGTCCTCTATGTTTAATTCTATCACACATATTTTTTAAAATTTTCTTTTTATCTTTATCTTTACCAATAAAGCCTGCAATTCCACACATAAAATCACCATGTCTTTCTTATATTTATTATAACCAATTATTTTTTATTTTAAAAGAAAACAAGTAAAAAAATGTACAAAATGTACACTTTTATTCCTTAATTAAAGATAAACCAACTTGTTCTTTATCTAAATCAATTTTACATACATAAACCTTTACAATATCACCAACACTTACGATATCACTTGGATTACTAACAAATTGTTTACTCATTTTCGAAATATGAACAAGCCCATCATCATGAAGTCCTATATCTACAAATGCTCCAAAACTAGTAACATTACGTACTGTTCCCGTAAGTTCCATACCCATATGTAAATCATGAATATTTAAAACATCACTTTTTAATATTACATCATCTAGTTTATCACGGTAGTCAATACCCGGTGTCATTAACTCTTCTACTATATCTTTTAAAGTATATATATCAGTTCCTAAGGTGCTTGCAAGACTATCAATCGGTGCATTTTCGATAGTTTCTTTAAAGTTAACAGTATCAAAGTCTTTTAAATCAAGATGAAGAATATCAAGCATTTTATAAACTAAATCATAACTTTCAGGGTGAATTCTTGTTTTATCTAAAATATTATCACCATCAACTATTCTTAAAAAACCTATTGCTTGTTCAAATACTTTATCACTAAAACCAGGTAAAGACTTAACCTCATATCTATTTTTAAAAGTATTTTTTTCTCTAAATTTTAATATTTCATTAATTGTCTTTTTATTTAAACCAGATATATGCGATAAGATACTACTACTTGCTGTATTAATATTTACACCTATTTCATTAACAATCTTAGATACGGTAAAATCTAGGGCTTCTGTTAATTCTTTTTGATTAACGTCATGTTGGTATTCTCCTACACCAATGCTTTTAGGATCAATTTTAACAAGTTCTGATAGTGGGTCTTGTATTCTTCTTCCTATTGAAATAGCACTTCTTTTTTCAACCGTTAAATCCGGAAACTCAGCAATAGCTAAAGGACTTGCCGAATAAACACTTGCCCCAGCTTCACTAACAAGATTATATAAAACATTAGTCCCATGAATAGTTTCACCTACAAATGCTTCACTTTCTCTTGATGCTGTCCCATTACCAATTGCTATTATTTGTACACCATATTTATCAATAAGATTTTTTATAACCTCTTTACTTTTCTCAGTTTCTTTTTTAGGTTCATGAGGATAAATCGTTGCTATTTCTAGTACTTGGCCATAAGGATTTAATACAGCTAATTTACACCCAGTTCTAAATGCCGGATCAAAACCCATTACAGTTTTACCTTTTATTGGCTTAGTCATTAATAAATGTTCTAAGTTGTCTTGGAATGTTACAATAGCTTTCTTTTCAGCTTCACTTGTAAGTAAAGAACGTATTTCTCTTTCTACACTTGGATATATTAAACGTTTTAGAGCATCTTCTATAGCTTCATTAACATAAGGTACTACAAAAGAATCTTTATTTTTAATAATTTTATTCTCTAAATCACTTAATATTTTTTCTTTATCAAAAGAAAGAGAAACAGTAAGTATTTTTTCATCCTCGCCACGGTTCATGGCTAAAATACGGTAATGTTTAGCATATTTTATTTTTTCTTCTAAATTATAATACATTTCATAAGTTTTATGTTCATCAACAGCATCTTTTTTTAGTTTACTAGTAATTTTACCATTTCTAAATATTTCCCCTTTAATTCTTTTACGATAATAAGCATTATCACTAATCCATTCACTAATTATATATTTAGCCCCTTCTAGCGCTTTAGCCGTATCCATGTCATAACCACTTGCAAGTGTTTCTATATCACCCTTTACTGGAAAAGACATAATTTTCTTAGCAAGGGGCTCTAAACCCATTTTAATAGCTTCGCTAGCCTTAGTTTTTTTCTTTTCTTTAAATGGTCTATATAAGTCTTCTATTTCACTTAACTTAGTTGCGTTCATTATTTCTTTTTCTAGTTCATCAGTAAGCATTTCTTTTTCTTTAATAAGTCTTATAACATCTTCTTTACGTTTCTTTAAACTTTCTAAATAAGCATACTCTTTTTCAATACTTCTTATTTGCTCTTCGTCTAAAGAACCCGTAACCTCTTTTCTATAACGCGCTATAAAAGGAATTGTACAGCCTTCACTAAGTAGATTTAATACAGCCTCTACTTGTGATACTTTAACATTTAATTCTTTAGCAAGCATTTCTTTATTATTCATCATTTCACATCCTTCACAATAACTTGATTATAACTTAATAAATGTAACTTTTCAATCAAAAGAAAAACAGTAATCTACTTTTTAGCATTTAATTTATTAATCAAGTTTCTGTGAATTGGTCTTACAAAATCACACATTGTTTCATTATCCGCTTCTGAAAAACTAATCCATTTTACACCTTTAGATTCATCTTCTTTATATTTAAGAGGAATTTTATCATCAGCTTCCATTATAAATATTACGTCTAAATGCAAATGAGCCGAAACATACATACCACGTTTAATGTGGCCTTTTACAGGTGCTGAGTCTATAGCATAAATATTATCATCTAATACTTTCACTTTTAAACCAGTTTCTTCTTCTACTTCCCGAATTGCCACTTTTAGTAAATCTTCTTCGCCATCAGCATGACCACCCGGGTAAATCCAGCCATCATTAATGATATGATAAACTACGACCATTTTATTTCTTTCTTTATTAACAACAAAAGCCGAGGCTGTAAAATGTCCAAAGATATTATCTCTAGTCAACGTATCATCAAATGAATCAATAAATTCTAAAAATTGAATTTTATCTTTTTCTTCTTGTTCATTAAACGGAATAAACTCTTCTATTTTTTTTCTTAAATTCATAACAATCTCAATTAATAATTCCTTTCTTTACGATATTGAATATGATAAACAATTGGTAAAAGTAATTTTATCGGAACAAATCTTGTTAAAAAGATAGCTAGTTTAATTGAAAACTTTGGCACAATCAACAACTTATTTTGAAACATTTTATCAATCGCATACTTTGCCACATACTCACTACTTGCTCCTTTAATAGTAAATCCACCATGGGCTACTTTATTAAAATTAGTATTAACCGGTCCTGGACATAAAGCAGATATTTTAACATTGCTTTTACTTTGTCTTAACTCTTCATAAATAGCCATTGTAAGTTTTAAAACATAATTTTTAGTTGCATAGTAAGTTGACAAACGAGGTCCAGCCATAAACCCTGCACTAGAACATACATTTAAAATATATCCTTTATCTTTTTTGATAAAGTCTTGTAAAAATAATTTTGTTAAAATGTGATAAGCAACGACATTTAAATTAATCATTTCTAGTTCTCGGTTTAACTCTGTTTTAGCAAACTCTCCAAACAAACCAAAACCTGCATTATTAATTAAAATATCAATGTTTTCATCTTTCACATTTTCATAAAGTTCATACACATTTTCTTTAATACTTAAATCATATACATAAATTTTAACATTAACATTTAATTCTTTTTGTAATTTTTCTAAGCCTTCCCTATCTCTTGCTACTAATATTAAATTAATATTTTTACTAGCTAAATAACGAGCCATATCTCTCCCAAGTCCAGATGAAGCCCCAGTAATTAATGCTTTCATAGTTATCCCTCTTTCATTTTAGAAAAAGAACAAATATCAATAATTTGTTCTACTAATCTTTTTAATTATTTTTTTCTAATGATTCCATTATTTTTGGAAGCATTTGTTTTTTACGCGAAACTAAGTCAGGAATAAATATTCCTTCTTCTATATTTTCTAATTCAAAACTATCTTCAACAATGTGTTTTGCATCATCGTTATAAAGAACATATGAGCCATTTTTAACAATGTCAGTTATAAATAATGTAACGACACTATAATCTCTTTTTGCTATTTCATTTAACTTAGCAATATACTCATCCAAATGACTTTTTATGCTATCAAAATCCATTGTAATAACTTGACTAATACCTAAAGAGGTATTTTCTACTTTGTATGATTTAAAGTCTTGATAAATTAAGTCTTCAACACTCATACCTTCTACAGAACTACCAGCCTTAAGCATCTCATAACCATATTCACTATAAGAAACTCCAGCAATACCGGCTAAGTACTCGACTGCTTCAATATCTAAACTAGTTGTTGTTGGACTTTTCAAAATTAAGGTATCAGATAAAATAGCCGATAACATTAAACCTGCAATATGTTTAGGAATTTCCACCTTATATTCTTTATATAACTCATATAAAACTGTACATGTACAACCAACAGGCATGCTTCTAAAGTTAATTGGCACGCTTGTACCAATAGCCCCTAAGTTATGATGATCAATTATTTCCACAATATTAGCTTCATCAATACCAGGAACACTTTGTTCAATATTGTTATGATCTACTAAAATAACATTCTTCTTTTCATAAGAACCAATATCAGTCATTCTAATAAGACCAAGACATTCATCTTTTTTATTCATCACAGGATAATTAGTAAAACCAAGTTTTGTAGCCTCGGCAATGAAATCAGTTAAGTAATCTAAATCACTTACAACATGAGGAGTTTTATTAGTAATGATAGTTTTAACATAATTACTTAAAGCAATTTGATTACACGTATTATAAGTATCTAATGAACTTGATATTACACTTACTTTATTCTTTTTAGCAAGTTCTAATAGTTCATCATCTAAATCAAAGTTATTAGTAAGAACTAGTAAAGCAATACCAGATTCTAGACCATGCTTAATAACTTTATTTCTATTGCCGACAATTAAAATATCATTTTTCTTTAAAGGGGCTGTTTCAATAAAAGTTTGACTTTTATAACTACCAGCTATTAAAGTTCCATCAAACTCATCATGAAATTTTAATATTTCTCTTCCGTTTAAAGCCTCTTTAACATGTTCATAATTAGTATTTAAGTGTTCTCTTGATTTCTCTACAAAAAGCATCGCAATTTCTTTTAATGTGATAAGACTAACTAAGTGTTTTTTGTCATCAACAATTGGCGTAGCAGTAATATGATTGTCAGTTAAATACTCAACTACCTCTTTTATTGATGCATTTTCACTTAACATAATACCTTTATGATAAAATACATTTCTAAGTTGTACTTTAACATTATTTAAATATTCTGGTTCTTTTACATTAAAATAATTTAAAGCAAAAGCCGTTTCTTTATTAATATGGCCTAATACTCTTGGACTAGTATTTTCACCTAATTTATTTTTTAAATAAGAAAAACTAATTGCTGAACAAACTGAATCAGTATCAGGATTTCTATGTCCAAATACTAAAGTTGGATTATTTGTCAATTTTCTTCACTCCTTCGCTTACTAAGTGTACCATAATTTTGGAAAAAAGCAAATAATGTAATAATAATTATTCACTTTTCATTTCAAAAATAATATCTCTTAATTCCATTGCTCTTTCAAAATCTAAATTAGCTGCTGCACTACGCATTTCACTTTCTAAATCAGCTAACATTTTTTCTTTCTCTTTTTTAGTTATCTTAGTCTTTTTGGCTTTTTCTTTAACCTCATTAGTAATAACTTCTTTTATTTCTTTTTGAATAGTTTTAGGAATTATATTATGTTCTTTATTAAATGCCGATTGAATTTCTCTTCTTCTATTTGTTTCTTTAATAGCATAATCCATGGCTTCACTCATTGTATCAGCATACATTATAACCTCGCCATTTGCATTTCTTGCTGCCCGCCCAATAGTTTGAATTAAACTCCTAGAACTACGTAAGAATCCTTGTTTATCAGCATCTAAAATACAAATCAAGCTTACTTCTGGTATATCAATACCTTCTCTTAGTAAGTTTATACCAACAACAACGTCATAAATGCCGGCTCGTAAATCATGAATTATTTTTAAACGATCCAAAGTTTTAATTTCATTGTGTAAATACGCTACTTTAATATTTAATTCTTTTAAATAATTAGTTAGTTCTTCACTCATCTTAATTGTTAAAGTAGTTATTAAAACTCTTTCATTTTTAGCCATACGAGTTCTTATTTCATTAATTATATCATCTATTTGACCTTCTGAACCTCTTACATGGATAATTGGATCTAACAAACCAGTAGGTCTTATTATTTGTTCAACATATTTGCCGTGGGTTTTTTCTAATTCATAATCACCAGGTGTCGCCGAAACATAGATAGCATTATTAATCTTACTTTCAAACTCATCAAATTTAAGTGGTCGATTATCTAGAGCACTAGGAAGCCTAAAGCCATAGTCAACAAGTGTTTGTTTACGCATTCTATCACCATTATACATACCTCTTACTTGTGGAAGCGTTACATGTGATTCATCAACAATTAGTAGAAAGTCTTTAGGAAAAAAATCAATTAAACAGGTTGGTGTTTCACCTTCACCTCTTAAAGCAAGATGCCTTGAGTAGTTCTCTACCCCATTACAAAATCCTGTTTCTTTAAGCATTTCTATATCATAGTTTGTTCGTTCTCTAAGTCTTTGTTCTTCTAATAATTTATTTTGACTCTTTAATTCAGTTAAACGAGCCTCTAACTCACTTTCAATTCTTTTAATAGCTTCTTTTAATTTTTCATCACTAGTAACGAAATGACTAGCTGGAGATATTGTAACACTTCTAACGCTTTTAATAATTGCCCCTGTTACAGGATCAAAATAGCTTATTCTATCAACCTCATCACCAAACAATTCTATTCTTATTCCACTTGTATGTTCATTAACTGGAACTATATCAACAATATCACCTCTAACTCTAAATGTTCCTCTTTTAAAGTCAATATCGTTTCTCTCATAAGTCATATCAATTAGTTTATTTATAATATCATTTCTTCTAACATTGTCACCAACTGTTAAAATAAGCATCTTTTGGATATATTCTTCTTTTTCACCAATACCGTAAATACAAGAAACGGAAGAAACCACTATTGTATCTTGATAATTAATTAAAGCACTTGTTGCAGCATGACGTAATTCATCTATTTCATCATTTATTGAAGAATCTTTTTCAATATAAGTATCACTTGATGGAACATATGCTTCTGGCTGATAATAATCATAATAAGATACAAAATATTCAACATGGTTATTTGGAAACAACTCTTTAAACTCACTATAAAGTTGCCCTGCTAAAGTCTTATTATGAGCAAGAATCAAAGTTGGCTTATTTACTTTTGCTATAACATTAGCCATAGTAAAAGTTTTACCAGTTCCAGTCGCTCCTAATAAAACTTGTTCTTTTTTTCCTTCATTAATTCCTTCAACTAACTTTTCAATAGCCTGTGGTTGATCACCACTTGGTTTATATTTTGATACTAATTCAAACATAATGACCTCCTTATTATGAACAATATCAACCATCAAATTTGTGTCTTAATACTTAACTATAAGCAAATTTTTTGATGGACACGCGTCGGACACACATTTCAGCCACAAATTTACTAAATAAATTATTATGGTTTCTTTATTATTCCTCCTGCGATAAATGCATCTATCTGATTAACTAAGGCGTTACCTTTATCTTCATTAATCTCTGTAATGATTTTTTCTTGCCAATTGCCTTTATGTATAAATCTTTTACATAATTTTTGAGAAATTATTTCATTCTTTGATAATTGCGTTAACGTATGAAAATTTTGAATTGACATTATATATATTGCTTGATTTTTAGCCACTTTACCAGTAACAGAATTTTCAAAAAATTTTTCTAAAACAACAGTACCATTACTATAAATATATCCAATATAGCCATCAAAAGTATTTTTCCCTAAAATTCTATAATATGGGTCAGTCCTATCAAAAAATTCCTTTTTTTCTATAAATTTATTTAGAATTTCTTTTAATTCTTCATGTTCTGGAAAAATAGTAGAATCGCCATAATAACTTTTTATTTTTAAAATAGTATCTTCATCTATTTTTGTATCCTTAAAAAATTCCCAATTTGCATTTAAACTTTTAAAGTACTCATACATAAATTCATCAACTTCTGATAAATTCATCCCAGCAAAATCATCATGATTAAAATCTACAAGCCTTAATTTTGGATTATTAACTAGTATTTTTTTATAATCCTCATACATATCTTTTAGCCTAATAATTTTATCAAAGTATGGTGAATATAATTTCTTATTTTGTTCAATTAACTCTCTATTTTCAAAATAATATTCAGAAATATAGTATAGGTATTCTTGTTGGTACTCTGCTTTCATGGATTTTAACATTTCTTGATAAATATATGTGATGTAGATACCTAATTTTTCACTATCTTCTTCATTTATTTCTATATCGATATCTGAATATACTATATTACCTTTTTGTAATGATGGAGTAACTAATATTTGTGATAATCCATTTAAATTATTTAAAATATGAATAAATTCAGATAAAAATGTTTTATAATTATAATTTATAGTAGCATTATCTATTTTATCCTTCATTGTTTCATAGTCGCATCCATATAAATCTGACAATACTTTAATTCTAGAAACAACATTAGAATAATTCATCTTTTTTAAATTTTCTTTCATAGACACTAATACAATTACTTGTTGTTTTTCATCTATATAATATTGATATAAATATGGATAATCTCTTTTTAATTCATCTTCACTAATTGTTTTTAATTTCTCTATAATTTTATTAATTGCACTAAAATCATAATATCTAATAGAATATTCATTAGTTAAATCTGCAATTCTATTAAAAATATTAGAAGCAGAAACAATTAATTTTTTTTCTAATGTTTCTTCATTTATAAAAACTTCTAGATTATCCAATCTCTTTAATTTAAAAAAATCTGCTGTTTTTTTATCACATATATTACAAATTAAATCATAAAATCTTTGACCAGCATTCTCAATTTGCTCTTTCAAATTTTTGGTATTTTTACAAATATTTATTAAATCATCAACACTTAATTCGACTGGTAAAGGTAATTTTGTTGGTACGCCTTTTTGTAATAATTCATTTGAAACCATATATAATTCCTCCCTATATAAAATTATTATATCATATTCTTATTTTTCAATCTACCACGCTACCTCTGCACGACAAAGTAAACACAAAAAAACTGATTAGATAAGTAAGTTTAGATATATATTTATCTTGGACACAAATGGATACGAATTCCAACCACAAATTTACATTTTATTACTTAGTTTTATTTAGTCTTTTTATGATATTTTCAAGGGATTAAATAAACCTAAAAGGATTTGAAATAAAATGGTTTTTGGGGTGTTACTATAATGAGAAACAAAATATTCAACATGATTATTTGGAAACAACTCTTTAAATTCGCTGTAAAGTTGCCCTGCTAAAGTCTTATTATGAGCAAGAATCAAAGTTGGCTTATTTACTTTTGCTATAACATTAGCCATAGTAAAAGTTTTACCAGTTCCAGTCGCTCCTAATAAAACTTGTTCTTTTTTTCCTTCATTAATTCCTTCAACTAACTTTTCAATAGCCTGTGGTTGATCACCACTTGGTTTATATTTTGATACTAATTCAAACATAATCGCACTTCCTTTCTATTATTATGTTTAGTATTAGCCTAAAAATTCGTATAATCTTGTAATGTGATTCGTGTAATTTACATAAGTAATATTTTATTATGGTGGCTAATAATGAACTTACACGAACAAAAATCACAAATTTTACTTTTCAAAATAACTACCATTAAGCCAAATTAAAATTATCTTGTAATTATTTCTGATTATTATCTATCTTTTGTGTTTCAATTATTAATTTATCAAAATCAGAAACAAATCTTTTTAACTTATATAATTTTGTATTTTTCATATTCACTTTCTGCTTTTTGTTTTGCTTTTTTAGCAAAAATTTTCCCTTTGCCTTTTTACACCTCAAGTTCCCTCTACTTGAACTTGTTCCAAAATGGAACAAGTTGACTTTCTATTTAATTCTTCGTCAATATATATTATTTACATACTTTACAATAGCAAATTTTTATATCTTAAAAAGTATAATTTTTACATTAACCAAATATTTCATAACCATATACTACCAACTGCATTTAATTTCTTCATATTCAATTTTATCACAAACCACATAAAATACTGCTTCCGTTTCATCACTAGCAAATTGTATATATTCTCTATTATTCGTTTTAACGTATTTTATAATTGCTTCATCTATATAGTCACTAAACCTATTATCTTCTTTGTATTCTTTAATACCCTTAAAAACCATTTTTAATTTTGTTTTATTTGTTTCAATTAAATTATTATCCTTTAGCACTGGTTCAAAAGACCAAAAAACATATATTAAAATATCTATTTCATCTTGTTCCAACTTATAATTAATATCTTTTATATAACTATCATGAAAATAATGATAAGAATTCATAAAATGACTCAAATTATTTTTAGTTATCTGATTCACAATTATTGTACTCCTTACTATCTTTAATAACATTTATTTTAGTATGCACAACTCACATATAAAATATTAATTTATATAATTTCCTCATCAAGCCATTTCAAATAATCATTGCTAACACTACTTATATCATAAACAGCAAATTCAAAAATATCATAATTATGTTTTTCTTTTACTATATCATATATTAACGATTGATTCTTTTTCTTAGTTTTCATTTGTAAAAGATATTCATGTGCTTGCTCCTTATCACCTTGCCATAACCAACTACTAGCACTTTCTATAACATGTGCACTGGCAATCAATTTTTGGGACAATAAAGCTTTTACAAGTTCATTAAGAAGTTCTAAATTATCAAAAGCAATTTCAATCATACAATATTCTGGCATATAGCACCTCCAGTAATTAAATTTATCATATACTACATACATGCGTTTGTCAATAAAAATTTAAAAAAGAACTATTTTAATTTAAACAGTTCTTTACTTACTATTTTTCTTTGGTGTTCTTTTTCTATTTGAATTTTTTTTAACAGGTTTTACTTGTGTTTCAATATTATCTAAAGAATGCTCTTCTTTTGTTAATTTTGGCAATTCTAAAGATACAGGTTTAGAGTTATCTTTTAATTTAGGAATATCAACCATTTTTGGTAGCTCTAATGGTAAATCTATATCTTTGTCTTCAATAGTATTATTTGTGTTTAACTTTGGTAACTCTTCATTAATATCAGTTATTACTGGCTCTTCTGTTTCTTTTTTAATTTCTAAATCTTTTTTAACGTTTGCATATCTTGCATTTAAATTTTCAGCTATTTCTTTTTTCTTATTATTAATATCTTCTAATTTAAGGGCTTCTTTATTTTCATAATTATCAACTTCTTTTTTAGCATCTTGCAATCTAAATAATTTTAAAATATCACTTAATATAACTAAAATAGCGGGAATAACAACAACGATTAGCCAACCACCTTTAGTACCTAAAAACTCTTGAATTCGTCCTAATTGAGGTATTTTAAATAATACTTTACCTAAGACATGGTCATATGGGACAGCTGTTCCATCATTGGGAATATTGTTATCACCTTTAGTCATATATGAATAACCATTTTCATCATGAAATATTTCTACAACACGATGAGTAATTGTCATACCTTTAGTAAGAGTCGCTGTAGAAACAAATGTTATAACATCGCCTTCTTTAATATCTTCTGGTGAATTAACGTTAACGTCAAAGATAACGTCATACACTTTAATATTTGGTTCCATACTCGGTGATAATATTGTATATAAGGCAAAGGCAGGTTTGTAGTCCTCACCTTTTTGTGCATACACTTTAACAGAAACAAAATAATACACTAAAAAACACGCGACTATAACGAGAATAACAAGAATAGTCCATGACAAAACGCCGGATATAAATTTGACAATGCTAGAAAATGAACGGAATTTCCCCTTTTTTGTATCCATATAAAACCTTCCTATTCTTTTAATCTGTACTAATTATATAAAAAAATACTAAGAATTACAATAGATTTTGTTTTTTTGAAATTTAAAAAGACAGCCGAAGCTGTCAAAAGGTCTTTTTCCAATTTTAGAAGTGTGATTTTAAAAACGTATTTGTATAGGGTAGTGTTTATTATAATTTTTTTGTGGAAGTAAAGACCTTTTACCAAACAAATTTCGTTTGGTGATTAATATATTAGCACCTTTTTTTAATAATACAAGGGGGATATTTTAAGAAGTTTTGTCGCATAAAATCACATGTTGTCGAGCATTGTCGAAATTCTCTTATTCCCCAACTATTGCATCAACTTTACGCTTCAAATTATCATAATTTTCTTTAATTTCTTGATTGTCTTTTACATATTTTTCATACTTAGGAACAATGATAAATTTAACGCCTAAAAACCATACTAAGTTAACAATCACGACTACAATTAAAACACCTAAGTAAGACATACCTTGTTGTTTTCTTTTTAGAGCTTTTTTTAATGATTCAATTTCTCTTTCTAATAAAGCCGTATTATCAGTATTAATATTATTTTCTTTATTATAATTAGCAATTAACTCTTCTTGTTGTTCTTTAACCTCTTTTATTGGTTTAAAAAAAGACGTTGGAATATCTTGATATTTTTTTTCATTTTGGTCATTATTCATTTAAATTCACCTTCTTACTTTATAAGTATAACAATTTTTAAATTTTTTTGCAATTTTTTGTTGACAAAAACAAGATGCGTATTATATAATTTGTATGTACTGCTCAATTAGCTCAGTCGGTAGAGCAAACGGCTGTTAACCGTTGGGTCGTAGGTCCGAGTCCTACATTGAGCGCCATTTGATAATTAAACCCATTTAATGGGTTTTTTTCATGTCTTAAGAACTTAAAAAAACTGAGCTTTAACACTCAGTCTATTTAAATATACTAAATAGTTTGCCACCCTTTTCAGAATTATCTTCATCTAATCTTGCAAAACCCATTTTAATAAGTAATTCATTTAAAACATGATTATTGTCAAGTTTATCATCTAAATATGGAATATTATAATATACTTTACTCCGTGACTCATATTCAAAATCAGCCACATCAGTACTATTTAAAACACTTCTATTAAGAATTATTTTTTCTCCTTTTAACTTTTCAAAAGCTTTTTTGTCTTTTCTTATTAATTTATTTAATTTTATAAGACCTGGCTCTATTAAATATAATACCTCATTGCAAGCCGCAACAGGGCCTTGATTATTTAAGTCGACCAATATAACGTCAGCATTGTAATTTGCCGCAATAAAGTTTTGAAGTTCCATATGATTAGTATGCTTTAGAGATTTATCGTTAAAAAACATAAAGTCATTATCATCAACCTCAACAGCAACAACGCGATATTTCTTTTCTAATTGTTTCTTAAGTAAGTATGTTAAAGTTGTACTACCAGCATGTTCAGTAACATTTTTTATCCCAATAATTCTTAAATTTCTTTCTTCATAAATAATAGTTGGTGAAGCATAAGAACCATCAGCCATATCGTTAGAAACATTTTTAGAAGTCTCTGGATAACTCATCATTTGATTATTTAATTGATGGTACTGGGCCACATCTTTATATGAATTAGGATTATCAATTAAAAATTTAATGGCATCAACATTTCTAGTAAAGTTATATATTCCCATTGAAACTAGTTGAGATAAATATCTAGGGCTATTAACAACCTCAGAATCATCTAAAAGAAGAATAACTTTACTCATATCCATGTTGACTGATAATTCTTGAATTTTAGTAATGTCTTGATACCCTTTGATAGCTGTTATATCAATAATCATCTTATTAAAGAAAAAATTAGAAAATTGCATAACGATATCTTCAGGAGTAAATTCACCATCAATACTTTTAATAAAATCAATATCAAGTCCTGCTAATAAAGCAGCATATTTATTTACTATTTTAACATTCATAATTCCTCCTATATTTCACTATTAGGGTTTGTAATATCAATTGTTGTTCCTTCAACAGCAAACGTGAATATATCCCCTATTACAGGCAAACTAAATTTAAAAAATATTTGAATTTTATATTTTTCTCGGTTAGGTGTCGATGTACTTTTTGATGAAATTGGCTTAATACAATAGTAGTATTTTTGACCTTTCACAACCTCTTTAAGAGTAGGATCATTTAAATTATCTACACCATAATAACCAGTTTCACAAGCCTTCATCGTACCATAACCATTATAACTTAAATAATTATTGATTAATTCAATCGAACCACCTGACTTTGTTTGAATACCTTCATACTTTTCAACAATAGTAACTAATTCATTTTTCACTTTAAAAGCTTTCGTATAGTTAATTGTTAAAGCTAAGAAAGCAACAAAGATTAACATAAATATTATTACTAACTGCATTACCCATGTTGTACCTATTGCCTGTCTCATTTTCTACCTCCATAAAGGGTTTTTGTATCTCCTACTACCCGAAAATTAAACAAATCATGAAAAACTGGTAAATCAAGCTGATAAAAAACAACCACACGATAATAAATCATATCCGGTAATTCTTTAAAGTTATCACCAGCATCATTCTTAGAACTAACAGGTGCAATACAAAAAACTGGATTAGATGAGGTATTCTTCCCATCTTTATTAAAGCATGTATATTCAACACTATCACCACCAACATTTTTTATTGCTTGTGGTTTTACCCCAACAGTCCGATATGAATTATCTTTAATATAAGTAACAATATCTGCTAAAGGGCCAACATCACCATCACTATAATCTTTTTGTAAGTCAATACCATTATAACTTTGAATTGTTTGAATAATTTCATCCTTAACATTAAATGCCTTGGAACGATTAATAGAAAGGCACATAAATCCTGTAAATAACAGAATGAATATAATAACAATTTGAAATAACCATGTACCACCTATGGCTTCTCGCATAATTTCACCCCTTTATTAACCCTTCCATACACATTTAAAGGTATCTGATTTTTGATTGTTTTCATAAACATAACAATCAACTGTTCTACCATCACTGCTTCTGTTTTCTTTAGGACATATAGCTCTTGCACATGCACTATTTTGATTCATGTTATTTTTAATAGCAGGCCATATGGTAAAGTAAAAGAAGGCTACTAGCATAGCCACAATAATTACCACAATAACCATAGTATTTAACTCACCAGTCGCCTCTTTCATATTTACCTCCTAATTATTATTTATTAGCACTTTCAAAATATGTTTTGCAATTTATTGTTTCTGTTGACTCTGTACCACTTTCATCAGTATAGTGACATTGAGTATAGTCATCATTACAATTAACAGCCATAGAGCATCTAGTACTAGCAGTTATGGTTCCTTTGATACTTGGCCAAATAAAGGCATAAAAGAATGCAGCTACGGCAGCAATTGCTACTACAGTAACAACAGTCATATTTAATTCACCAGTCGCTTCTTTCATTTATTAATTCCTCCTATCTATACATTATTATAACTTTTTTTTAAATAAATATCAATTTCTATTATAAGAAAATTGACATATTTTACTTTTTTAAGATTTTTTTAAATGATTCATAAATAATTTTTTCATCTTCTTTTTTTTCGATTTCCCCAGTTAATTCAAAATTAAATATTTCCATTAAGTGGGCTTCATCATCTGTAGGACATTCCCTATATAAACGGTAATAATCTTGTTCCCCCATAACACTTTGTAAAGTTCTAAGTATTACCCCTGCATAACAAGGAATAAAGAATATGCACTCGCCTAGTGTATCTTTAGAAATTTTTTGTTCTTCGTAAAGCTTTATTAAAATATTAGTGTTTAGTTCTGGAGACAAATTGATAATCTCTTCTTCACTTTGATACTTAATTAATATATCTATTTCAATTAAAAGTAATTCTTTTAATAAAAGATCTGGTTCATTTTTAACTATTTTATCTTTTAAAATATATAAATCACTTAAACTAGTATTTTTCTGTTTATTATAGAATAAAGAAATTACTTTTTCATCATTAGTTAATATTTTAGTTTCTGGCATATTAACTACTCCTTTCAAATAACCGGTAATGCCTATTATACCACGTTTTTTTTAAAAGGAAAGATACTAACTAGATACCTATTTCAAACTTTAACTGAGGATTTTTCTCCCGAATTCTTTTTCTTGGATAGCCCTTAATTTGAATATCTTCTACTGTAAAATCATAAAAGTCAGTTTTATCAGGATTTAACACTATTTCTGGTTGACAGTCAACCGGTTCTCTATTTAACATTTCTTTTACAGAATCAATATGTCTATCATATATTTGAATATTGTTATAAAACCAAGTAAAACGACCAGGTGTATAGCCTAAGTGCCGACTTACTAAATGTAAAAGTACTAAATATTGCACTTGATTGATACAACCAGCAGTAGCAAAATCACTTAATCTTTGTGTAAGACACATATCTAAATATTGAATCCCAGCTGCTCCATATCTAACATTCCACTCAGTTAAAAAAGCACAAGGTTTTAAGCCATGTTTTTGCCTAAACTCCTCTTCTTGCCATAAAAATTATTCACTCCCATCTAATTTCATCTTATATATTTCTCCACAAATAGTTATTAAAAGTTCACTATTAGAAATTTGATAGTCTTCTGGAACTTCAAATAGCCAATAATCTTTTAAGTTTTTAGGTGTTACGTCTTTAGGCTTAATTTCAGTATCTTTGTATTTAATAGTAACAAAATCATTAACAAAAGATCCTGATCCTTTTTTAGCCATATAATAATTAGTGTATTCATCCATTGTAAACATTCTATTTAATATTAATAACTTTTTAGATTGACTAGCTACTACTCGATCTTTTAAATCTTGACAAATTCCTTGTTTACATGATCTATATTGATATTCATAAGAAGAGTTAGTTTTCACATCATTTATTTGTACTTGTGTTAAACCAAGTAAAGTTTTTGAAAGCTCTAATATTTTACCTTTATTAACTGTTCTAATTTCTTTATTATTAAGTATTTTATCATAATTTAAATTAACTGTTTTATATATAGGGGTAATACTACCTATTTCATAAGTTAAAGAATCTAATATTTTTAAAACTATTTTTTGATTCAAAAATGATTCATCAATTTCATAAGGAATAACGTAAGTAGACTCACTACCAGCTAAAATAGTTGTATCTCTAGTATAACCAATACCTAACAAAGGAAAATAACTAGAGCGATCTAAGGTTGGAGCTATTTTTCTTTTTGATACTTCAAGTTTAAAGTTTTCATAATCTAAAGCTGTATCTTTAGTACTAGTATTTTTTATTTTAAAAGCTATGGCTAAATAGTATTTGCCATCAATTGTTTTACCACCTGAATCAAATGGCGTTAGTACTGAATCCATAACTTGAACAACTAAGTGATTATGATTAATCTTTGAGGTCTCTCGGTAAGTTTTATGATAAACCCCAAAATTCAAATATAATAAAACACCTACAATGACTACACATATCGAACTTAAAATAATAAATGATAGTTTATTTTCTAAAACATAATATTTAAATTCTCTAATAAACCTTCTTATTTTTCTTTTATATTTATAAGAATCTTTGCCAAAAGTAAGTTCAAATTCTTCACTATCTAAATCAGTTATTTCTAATTCCTTCGCATCACTTTCAAAATTAAATTTTTTAATATCAAAACCAATACCTCTTAAAAATGAGTAACCAGTAAAGAAAAACTGAGGTAAATAGAAAATAAAAGAAATATCACGGTAAACTCTGATAACCTGAGCTCCTAAAGTTGCTGATTCAATATTTTGTAAAATACTATAGCAAAAAGTTATAGCTACTAGTAGAAGAATATAATAAAAGATAATAAAAAAATAAAATTTAGTATCTTTTTCTTTTTGCTTCATTAAAAAGTAAACTGCAAAGCTCAAAAATAAAGCAAATACTATAGCCAAATACATAAATATATTGATATATATGCCAGGTAAGTTTACCTCACTTGTATAATAATTAGCTTTAATATATGTTTGGAAAAAATTAACTATTAGACCAGTTCTAAAGATTAAGTAAGTAAGTACTGCACCTAAAAATAAATGAATTGCTTTAAAATGTTTAATTAGAAAAGCATATGGTTTTTTTAGTATCACATTATCACCCTCTATATCACCAAAATTATAGCACAATAATAGAAAAAAAATCTAGCTATAATAACTAGATTTTATTCATCACCAAAGAAATCATCGAAGAACTCATCGTCAGTAATAACATTATCATTCATAACAATGGAATCAACGTCAACATTTATTTTTGGTTTATTATTTTCTAATTTTTCCGGTTCTTTCTTTTTTAGTTCATCTTCTTCTAATTTTGGTAATTCAATTGGTGTCTTTGGTTCCTCTTTTTCGATTATTTTTTGCTCTTCTTGTTGAATTTCTTTTTGTTTTTCTTTTTCTTTTTGTTCTTCTGCATCTAATTCAGCTAATTTTTTATCAATATCCGCTATCATTTTATCTATTTCATCGTTAGTTAAGGCAGAAAGTGGCTTATTTGGTGCATTAATACCTAAACCATTAGCTTTAACGGGTTCTTCTGTTGTTACTGGCTTAGTAGGTGTTTCTAAATTACCAAGGCCACCAAAAGGATTCATGCTATTCATACCACTCATAAAAGGATTAGCTCCCATACCCATACCACCAAAAGGATTAAATGGACTAGGATTAGACGTACCATTTTGAGCATTTTCCATCATTTGTCGTCTTTTTGCTTCCGAAACAAAAGTTTTTAAATCAAATGTTGAAACAGTCTTTTCTTCCCGATGAGGAAATGGAAAATCTTTTCTTTCAATACCCCAGTTAATTTTGAAATCTGGCGTATATTGCACTTTATATGGAGCCATACGAATACGCATAATTATAGCTTGGAACAATTTCATTTTTTGTAAGTCAGTTACAGTAACAAGTGGTGTAGAAGCTGTTTTATCTTTGTCTTTACTTTTAACTTCACCACACATTTTACTTATTTCTTCTAAGGCGGCCATTTCCGTGCTTATTAAGTAAATTGTATTACCACAGTTACCACGAATAGTTTGGGCAACCTCTTTACCATAAACGTCATTTAATTGCGAAAAGTTTTGAATAATAAAGGTAAATCTAATACTTCTACTACGAGCAGCTGAAACCATGGAATCAACATCACTTAAAGGAGGCATGTTAGCAAACTCATCAAGAATGAAATTAGTACGATACTTTAATTTACCACCACTTGTTTGGGCAACTTCAACTAAAGTTTCATAACATTGTTTTAAAAAGACAGTAAGTAAACTATGGTAAGTTGTTTTTTCATCATGCACAATTAAGAAGACAGCTGTTTTTTTCTCACCAATACTACGCATATCAAAATCACTATAAGAAAGCATTTCTGATAATTTTTCACGGGAAGCAAAAATACGAATTTTTTGTCTAAAAGTAGATAGAATGCCTCCTTTTGTATCACTAGGTGCATTAAAAGTAGTTGAGGCAAAGATATATTCTGGTGAAGCTTCCCCTTTCATATTGAAATATTCTTGAACGTAAGTTTTAGCCCCAATTCTTTCTTCACCAACAGTACTCATTAAATTAATTGAGTTTAAATTTATTTCTTCTTCTTTACCATCTCTAAATAAAGCTAGGGCAAGACCGGCAAAATAATCGGCACCAGATTGTTCCCAGAAAGCTGAGTCTTTATTTTTAGGGTCAACTAAAATATTATTAGCTATATCCTCAAGTAACTCAATCGCTTTATCAGTATTACCATTTTTATAATAATAGTATGGCATAGAAAGAGGATTCCAAGAATTACCTTCTGTAGGATCACGGAAATTTAAAACAACAATATTATAGCCTTGTTCTTTTAAGTAATCACCACAATATTTATATAGCTCACCTTTAGGGTCATTAATAACCATACTCTCGCCTTTTTTGGCTAAAAGGTTAACTTGGGGTTTTACAATACATTCAGTTTTACCAGAACCAGTAGAACCTATTATCATTGTGTGATAATCTGAATTATCAACCCAAACATCAGTACCATTGTTAATCAAAGGAACACCTGCTCCTTCAACATTTTGATCAATAGTTTTAACATGAACAACGTCTTTGGCACTTTTAATTTCTTTTTCTTTAGCCCATCTTGAATAACCTTTTTCTTCCTTATCACCAATGTTTATAAATTTCTTACCACTTTTATCTTTATCAAATATATAAGAAGATACACTAGAAAATATAATAACTAACGCTACAGCAAACATAAATAAAGTTAAAATAATATAATCTTTTCCAAAAGCAGGAAAAGGGTTTAAACCATAAAACGAACCATCATCCGCAAAAGATGAAAAGTTTAATACCGCAATAGCGCATAAATAAAGTAAAAATATACAAAAGACTACAAATATTGTAAAGTCTTTAGAAGATACACGAAATTTCATATAATTCCTCCAATTCAATTAGTATTATACAATAAAATAGTTAAATTAAAAACTATTTTTAACTTTCATCATTTTTTATATTTTTTTTAAGAACAGTAAATATCATCGTACTAGATTCTCCCATATTACTATAATAAGTTTTATTAATAATTATTTTAGGTACTGAATCAACTTTCAAAATACCCGCTACGCTATAAAATGGAAGTTCATAATTATCAGCATCTTTATTTTTATCATTATAAATAGTTAACAATTCGCCATTTAAAGAAACATAAAATACAGAAAAATATTCGCTAGAAATACCATCATCAACTTGATTAGATAAAGTATAAATATAATCTCTTACGCCATTACTATCTAAATCTACAGCTATTTTATAAGAATTATCTAATTTAGAAAAGTTTATTTGTGTAGTTTTTTGAAGAAGCAAAATATCATCAGTATTAAGAGCCTCTTTTTGCATAGGTATATATTGATAGTTTAATTTTTCATCAATCGCTAAAAAGTCACCATATATGCTTTCATAGTTTTCACTTTTTTTAAAATTCCACTTATCAGCAACCAAAGTTGGTGTATAATCACTCACATATTCACCATATTGAAATAAAGCATAAGAATTGTTTATTTTGATATCACTCTGAGAAACAAATTCACATTTCTTTTGTTTACAGTAGAATCCCCCTAAATTAGAGTTAAGAATATAACCTTTTGTAGTCTTATTATTCATCATATAAATAAATATTATTATAAAATAAATAAGACATACTATAATTACTGAGGTAACTATTTTAAAATTCTTTTTACTCATAAAAATGCTCCTTCCTTAATATGTATAATAGATAATTCGATCTAAATCATTTATAGAATATGTATTTATTTTACCACCGGCTGGATCTAGGCAAGTGAATGTTTTACTAGTAGGATTGTAAGTATTTAAAACAACGAAATGGGTTTTGTGTTCTGAGTTAGAAATATGTACAATACCAATTCGATTAGATTTTTCATGAGAAGCATTTAGAGCATTTAATTTTTCTTCCATACTAGCCCCACTTAAACTAATATCTCTGTCTACTCTAAAACTTGGTACGAATTCTCTGATACCACTGTTATTCCAAACAATAGCCGCTCCATCAAAACCACCACTTAATTTTAAAGTGTCATTTAATACTTTAGGTGAGAAACTTGACGTATCACTCATTTTACCAGTACAAGTAAGAGCAATAGCCACACTTGATACGGCACAACCTGCCTGACTAATTGTTGTATCTTTACTATTTCCAAGCAAGTAATGTCCCCATCTTTTATCACTTTGAGCATAAATAATACATTTATCAACTGTCATCGTATCATTTGTACAAACATTTTCTTTAATTCCAAAAACTGAAGAACGATAATCAGTCATCTTTGATACTTGATATTTAGTATAAGCCATTTGATCTTCATCAGTTGTTTTAGCACAATCAGTTCCACTACATGTAGCCCCATTACAAGCACTTGCAACAACACTAGACCGCTCTGGTGACATATATTCTTTAATATAAGGATAGTAATAGCATCCTCCCTTACCAGAACTACCTGGGTTATACCAGTACGTTCCAATATAAGCATATTTACTCATTAATGAATCAATTGAATCATACTTTTTTATAAACGATATAATGCCTAAAACACCAGCACTAAATGAAGAATAATCTGTACAAGCATTTCTACCACCCGTATTAGTACAACCTATACCATAATAATTATACGAAGACCCACCAGGACTCATACCTTCTACTATAGCTCTGATAACAATAAATTCAGGATTAACACCATTACTAACTGCTAAATCATATATTTCACCAGCATGATTTTTAAAGGTACTCCAATCAGTCTTTTTACTATTATAATTTTCTACTTTAGCAATAAATTCTTCCCGTGACAAAGTAGTAGAACCTATATTAAAAGCTGAACAACTATAATTAAAATTATTACTTGTATCTTCTTCTTTTTTAGCATTATCCTTATTAGTAGTACGATACATTACCTTATCATTAGTAAAATATTTTAAAATATCTAAATTTGTGAAACCTTGATATTTTAACAAATAATAAGCGCCATAAAGACTAAAACCATCTTCTTCATCTTGATGCAAATATTCTTCATATTTAACCTCTTTTTTTGTCCCGCCTTCCTCTTCTTCTTTTATCCAGTAAGTGTAACACATATTTTCAGCAGCATTAACACCAATCTTTTTTACACCCGTATCTGCATTACATTGACACTCTTCATAAACAGTATTTTTAAAATATTTTTTAGTAAAATCTCTTGGTATTTCTAAATCCTTTTGAAAAACAGTATGAAATTCTTTCTCTTCCCCTTCACTATTTTCCATTGTTCCCACATTATACCAACAGTTATCTGAAACATGCATTGGAACAAACTCTTCATTTTCATCAACTAGGGCAATACCATATGAATTAGTTATGGCAAGATTTAAATAATAGTCATCAATAGTAACATTACTATCAATTGTTTTATCACGATAAGTTACCTCACAATTATTAGTAATTACCTCATTTCTAAGAGCAACAGAAAGAGCAAAATAAAGTTGATAATTACTAGTATCATCACTAGTAAAATTATTTAAATAAGCAACAACTGCTCCTTTAACATAATCTTCTAAAGGCATTTCTTCATCATAGTCATCATGGTCACCATAAGGATCATAATGAATAGTTACATTAGTGCAACTAGTTTTTTTATAAATATAATCATTAACCCCTGAAGAATTTAATAAAGCAGCCATAATAATGATAAATAATAAAGCAATAGCCACGACCAAACTAATAATTATTACTTTCTTTTTTAAAAGTTTATTAATTATTTTTTTACTTGATGTTAACGTAGCTTCTTTATCTTTGGTATCTAGCTCAGCTTCAAACTGATTACCTTCATTTTCTAACTCTTCAGTTTCTTTTTGATTATCCAGTGAGGCCTTATTAGCACTTTCTTCTAACTCTTCATTATCCATAAGACCACCACCATTTCTAATGGTATTTTATCAAATTATTATAAAAAAGTCTATCTGTAGAAAATATTTAAAATTTTATAATACACAAATAAAAAAATAAGTCAAAATACTTAGCTAATCTTCTGACTTATTTTTAAATTTTATAATAATAGGTGTTCCTGTTAAATCAAAATTCTCTCTTAATTTATTTTCTAAATACCTTTGATAACTAAAATGTACTAACCCTTTATCATTTACTCTAAAAGTAAACTTAGGTGGATGCGTTTCTTCTTGATTAACAAAGTATATTTTTAGTCTTCTTCCTTTATAAGATGGAGCTTCATGTAAATGAGTAGCCTCTTCTATAACCTCATTAAGTCTACTAGTTGGAATCATTTTCTCATGATTATTATAGGCCTCAATAATTTCTGGCATTAACATATGTACTCTTTTTTTCGTTAAAGCTGACAAAAATACTACTTTAGCATATGTTGCAAATTGAAATTCATAATGAATTAATTCTTTCCATTTTTTTAATGCTGTATTAGCGTCTTCTACCATATCCCATTTATTAACACATATAACTAAGGCCTTACCAGCTTCAATCGCCATACCTGCAATATGCTTATCATGTTCGATAATACCTTTAGAAGCATCAATAACTAAAACACATACATCGCTTCTTTCAATTGCTTTTAAACTACGAAATAAACTATACTTTTCAACATTTTCATATATTTTACCCCGTTTTCTAATCCCGGCTGTATCAATCATTGTATATTCTTCTCCATGATATTTAAACACTGTGTCAGTCGCATCACGGGTTGTTCCAGCCACGTCACTTACAATTGCTCTTTCTTCATTTAATAAAGCATTTACTAAGCTACTCTTACCAACATTAGGCCGTCCTATAATAGAAAATCTGCATCCCTTATGTTCTTCATAATAATAATCACCTAAATCATTAGTAATTTCATCTAATAAAGGCACAAGCCCTATCTTATGAGCAACTGAAATACCAAATACGCGTGAAAACCCTAATTCATAGTAGTTATAAACATCATTAGCTCTTTTATCATTGTCAAGTTTATTTACAACCACAATAACCTCTTTTTTAGCTTTTCTAAGCATATCCCTAATCATATAATCACTTTGATTAAGTTCTGTTTTGCCATCAACTACAAATAAAATAAGGTCTGCTTCATCAATAGCAAAAGTAGCTTGCATCAATATATCTTTTCGAAAATTATCTGTTCCTAACTCTAAACCACCTGTATCAATTAAATCAAAAGCTTTATTATTATGTCTAACTACCCCATATATTCTATCTCTAGTTATACCTGGTTCATCCATAATTATCGAACGCTCTTCGCGTATCAAACGATTAAATAAAGATGATTTTCCTGTATTAGGTCTACCAATTAAACAAACTGTTTTCACTATTCCCACCTCTTTCAATTAGGTACTATTTTAACAATTATTATTAAATTTATCAAGAACAACGCACATTTGGTCTTTTAGTACAGTGATTTGTCATTTCTTCTTCACCTTCATCACAAACTCGGTAAGCCACACAATCATTTAAAATATTCTTATCATCACTACTAAAACTATCATCTACTATATAAAAAGCATAAGCCCTTTTATTTTTTAAATATATCCCAATATTATCATAATTCATATTTCTTTTATTATAAGGACTTACAATATCACTATCACTAGAAATACCTTCACTTACTAAAAAATTAACATTTTTAACAATATAACAATCACTCCTAAGTTCCTTTAAATGATTATCTCCCCATCTTTTGGCATCACTTAAATAATTAGTAACCTTTTCACAATAAAGACGTTTCTTTGTATTACGAGAAATATTTAAAACATTAGGAACAGCAACGCACGCAAGTATCGCAAGTATTACTATAACAGCCATTAACTCTACCAATGTAAAACCTTTTTTCCTTTTCATAAATACCTCTAATCTATATAACTTTTACATACATTATAATTAGTAATTACCACTATATCACAAGAATTTAAAAGCAATTGTATATCACTATCACTACTAGGAATATAGTAAGCATAAGCCCGATCATTCTTTTTATAAAGTAATACTTTATCATTATCCATTGTCGCATTAGAATAAGGATTAATAACTAAAGAATCTTTACTTTTACTATCTTTTTTACTAATACCATTATTTACTAAATATTTAACATTAAAAGCTGTATAACAATCACTTTGTAATGAACTAATATGATCTGTCCCCCATCTTTTAGCATCATCAAGCACCACATTGACTTTTTTACAATAAAGTTCCTTTTTTATATTACCTGAAATTTTAAATGTGTTAGGAATAGCAATAACCGCAATTAAAGCAAGTATTACAAGTACAGCTAACACCTCTATTAAAGTAAATCCCTTTTTCATAACATTCTCCAATTCTTTATTAAGTATAACTAAATTTACTCATTTTTGCAAGAGACGAAAAAAGAGATTCTATAAATCTCTAAGCATTCTTAATTTGTTCAATATAGTAATTTATTTTACTAGACCATGTTGCACTAGCAGCATATTTAGGACCAATAGTCTCAGGTGTTGTAAGCCCTTTTTGAATATAATTACGAGCTAAATTAGAAATCATTGCTTCAATACCAGCATCTAATGAATCAAACTTAGCATATGAGCCACATCCACCACTACCTTTCATCCCACCAACATTATTACAAGATTGAACTAAACTACTACACGTCCAATTACAACCTGTTTCATGTAATGTTATAGCAAGAGCAAGATATGGATCTACACCATATTGAATTGCATAATTAGCAAAACTACTACCATAACCACTTAAACTACTTTTTAAGCTTAAATTAAGTTTATTAGTAAGCTCTTCCATTGTCATGCCATCATAGACAATAACTGGTGTTGCAGCTTTTAAACTAACTATCTCTATTTCCTGTTTAATAACAGTATCTTTTTTAACATTTTTTTCTTCTTGTTGTAGGCTTTCCCTACTACTTTTTAACATAATAGCTTCTAAAAGAGGATTCACTCTTGTTGTTAACGTACTATCAAGTGATAATATTGTTAATCTTTCAACTCTATTAGAAACAACTTGTATTAAACTAATTACGATTAAAGCAATACATATTCCCTTAACCGAGGGTAATTTTTTCATTCTAAACCATCCTTCTCTTTTCCGGAAAGTAAGTACATTATACTATATCATATTCTAATTTGTCAAATTTTTTCTTGCAAATGTGCGAACATATATATGCGTAAGTCTTAATTTTCTCCGTAAACAAAAGGGATTAAAGAAACATATTTTTTTACCCAAAAAAGATAAATGTTATTATAAAAGCCGCTACTATCCCCACTAAATCAGCAAATAATCCGGCTTGTAAAGCATGTCTAGTCTTAGTAATTTTTACCGACCCAAAGTATAAAGCAAGCACATATATTGTCGTATCCGTACACCCCTGTAAGTTACTAGCCAGACGTCCCACAAAAGAATCTGGCCCATACAAAGCAAAAATATTATTCATAATTGCTAAAGATGCAGTTCCCGATATTGGCCTTACAAAAGCCATTGGTAAAACACTTATTGGAATGTTAAACATACTAAGAATAGGCGTAAAATAAGAAAAAACAAATTCTAAAAAATGCGAACTCAAAAATAAATTAGTTGCAAAAACCATCCCTATAACTGCTGGCGCTATTTTAAAAGTTGTTACTAACCCATCTTTTGCCCCAACTAAAAAAGAGTCATAGATATTAACACGTTTACTAATACCATAAATAATAATAAATAACACAAATACCGGTACTATATAATTAGAAACTTGATTCATTTATCCTTTCTCCTTTTAAAATAATCATATAAAAGTCCCGAAATATTAGAACAAAGAGTTGCTAAAATACTAGTAATAATTATTTCTGTTGGATTACTGGAATTATACATAAGTCTAAGGGCTATAACTGTTGTTGGAATAATTGTCACTCCACCTGTATTTAAAATAAGAAATGTTACCATCGCCTCGGTTGCCGTATCAGGTGTTTCATTATCATTTTGCATAGAAGCCATAGCTTTAAGTCCAAATGGTGTGGCAGCAGACCCAAGTCCCAGTGCATTCGCTGCAATATTGCTAGCTATATAACCAATTGCCGGGTGATTGGGATTTAAACTTGGAAAAAGTTTTGATAAAACTGGTCTTACTAAATTAGCAAACTTATCTAATAATTTAGAATCTTCAGCTATTTGCATAATACCTGTCCATAAAACAAGTAAAGGCATCATTTCTGATAATAACTTTATCCCCCCAAGTCCTCCCTTTAAAATTTCTTCATTTAAAGTACTAACATTACCTGTAACAATTAAATAAATTGACCCAACTATAATAAAAAATGCCCATATATAACTTACCATGCCATCACCCATTTAAAGAACCGAACAAAAAAATTTTCCTTCTTATCACCCTTTTCTTCTTCTCTTTTATATAAACGAGCACTTGTAAGTAATTCATTATTTAATAGAACTTTTACATACCCCGCATCATTACTATCATGAGTTATCTCATACTTAACACTTAACTTATCTATTTCATCTGGCTTTAAAAGAGCATATAAACTATTTTCTATATAATATTTCATTGGATCTTTATCTATATTTAAATTATCTTTATTTACTACCTCCACCCTTTCATAATTTTTAAAAACACTTTCACATAAATTCTTGTGATCAAGAAAATCATTACCATCATTAAGAGTTACAACAATACAAGTCTTCTCATCTTTTTTACTTGCTGTTACTAAAGTTCTCCTTGCTTTTTCTGTAAATCCTGTTTTTCCCCCCAACATGTTTTTATAACTAAAAAGTAACTTATTCTTATTTTTCCAAGTATAAGTTTTACCACTTGTTTTGGCCGTATAACTTTTAGTAGCAATAATACTACTAAATGTTTCATTTTTAATAGCGTAACGCATAAGTATTGCCATATCATTTGCTGTAGAAGTATTTCCTTCTCCCTTGTCATTTTCAAGACCATGATTATTAATAAACTTAGTATGACTCATACCTAATTGATAACTTTTTTTATTCATTAAACCCACAAAATTATCCATATTACCACTTACAAGATAAGCTATTTCTATCGCGGCATCATTACCACTTCTAAGCATTAAACCATATAATAAATCTTTCAAAGAAATTTCCTCATTTAAACTAAGATAAATAGCGCTACCATAAGCTTTTAAGACCTCTTCGCCAACTTTTATAGTACTATCTAAAGAACCATTTTCTAAGGCAATAATTGCTGTCATTATCTTAGTTGTACTGGCAATAAGTTTTTCTTTGTCTTCATTTTTTCCTTCTAAAATACGTCCTGTATCATAATCCATCACAACATAACTTTCTGCCTGTATTGCTTCTACTTTTGGTATAAACATTAATAATAAAAGGCCTATAAAAAGTATTTTTTTCACACGTATCACCTGTTTAATTGTATGAAAAAAAGATGATTTTTAGTCATCTAGAGTCTATGTAAATCACTATACTTTATTTTATAAAATAACCAACATTATTTTTAACAATTTAAACTAAGGCATATAATTTAAAAAAAGTATTTTCACACTAATTATTTTTTAGAATAATATTAACAATATTCTCCACTGAATCAGCAAAATCATCATAATTAATATTTTTAGCATAATAATTTTTTCTTTGATAATTAAGCCAATATTCTCTCAAAGCTAAACTTTCTTTAATTATGTTTAATCTAGCCTTTAAATCTTTCAACAAATCTAATGTATCTCTTCTTTTAAAAGTATTATATATTGCTTTATATAGTTTTTCACCATCAATATCGTCACTCATTAATTTATAAATATCGTAAAAATCTTTTGCACGCGTATCTGTTTCTAATGTTTCTATTAACGTTTCAAATTTTTCTGCTATAACACTATATTTACTAAATGCCATTATTTTAATAATACCTTCATCTATTAAACATTTATAACTATATTCTATTTCTCTAGGAATAATCGGGTCTCCTGTTGTAATATCTATTTTTAAATTGACACTCAGTGTACCTGCAAAGGCCTTAATTGATACTCTATAACCGCCATACAAATCTTCTTCTCTAATTCTCCTAAAGCCTAATATTTTAAAAATTATATTATCACCAACATCCATTTTTAAAATGTCGTTTATTACCTTTTCTAATGTCTCTTCACTTATCTCCATCCCCTTAATCATTGTATCCATATCTTGAGTAGTTCTACTTTCATCCTCAAACATTGAGGATAGTAATAAACCGCCTTTAATAATAAAAATTATGCTTATATTCACTTATGGAAATTCTATATAATATTCTTTCAAAGAAATACATTTGCATTAAATCTTGCGGAGACAAATTAAATCTTTTAGCTTTATTATTTATTTTTGTTTTTATACTTGTAATATTCACCACATAAATACCTCCATAAAATCTTTTACCTTATCATAAACATTTAATTTTTTCGCATACTCATATAATTTCTTTATATCATTTTTTTGAATTTTATAATATTCATTAAAAGCATACTTTAAATACTCTAAATATATTTTATCTTTACATTTCAATAAATCACAAAAAGTTCTTTCAACATCATAACATTTTATAGTTCTTCCTTGTGGGCTTTTAATTTGTATTAAACCTAAATCATATTGTTTATTAGATACATAATATAATTTAACATTTTGTTTATTTCTTAAACTACCAGCATAATTTTGTTTAACACTAATATCGTATTCCATAGGAACTCTTTCACATAAATCATTAAGATATAAGGCTGTTAGATGAGAAAATGTTACATAGTTATTACCATAAATCAAATTGAAATATTCATCTCCCCAACAGTTTTTCAAAACATATAATCCCTTTTTAACTCTTTCAATCAATCCTTTATTAACTAGTCTGGTTAATATTATTCTGGGAATTTTCAATTCATTTATTTCTTCTATAGTTATTGAATCACTATTATATTTCATATATTCTAAAACTTGGCTTTCATAATCCATAATGTTCCTCCCGTAAGGAAAAAAAATTTTTTTTCCTTTTCACAGGAACATTATATCGCTTGTCAGTCATCATGTAAAGAAATTATGCTATTACTTTAAATACATTTTCAATAAAAAATAATATATACCGAAAAAATGATTTTTTAGTCATCAAGAGTCTTAAGGTCATCGTTATCCTTTATTTTTGTAATAGACAATGTATAACCAAAAGGCTCTAATATTTTTATTAATGTATTTATTTGAGGATGCTTTTTACGATTTTCAATAACTGCAATCATTTCCCTTACCACATGAGCTTCCTTAGCCATTTCTTGTTGTGTTAAACCAAGTTCATTTCTAAGTCTAATAAAATCGCATACTAAATTGTATTCTAAATCTATTACCTTTTGTTCATCTTCCATTTTTTGTATAAGCTTATTTTCTTCAGTCATAAAAATCACCCAATCAAACCAAACATAATTATATTTTTAAGTTCATTTTTTAAAGCTCTCTTAAGTAGATGGTTCATCGTTCTTAAGGTAAAGGTAATATCTTCACTATCTGTAACACTAAAATCTAGATAAAACAAAATAGAATATGGAAAAACTCTCAAAACTCCATATGAATTCAAATCATCATCAAATGATAAATTATCACACATATCTGTACAATAAAAATAATTATCAAAATAATAGTCATAATCATATTCTAACTTTTCACAACATTTTAATACATAATTATAGTTATCTTCCTTATATTGAGCATCTTTTTTTGAAATAAACATATCAAAATCATTATTTAAAAATTTTTCAATCGCGTTTCTTTTTTCAATTTTACTACAATCATTTAACTCAAGAAATCTATAACATAAATAACTATTAAATTCAGGAACTGTAAACAATTCCTTAAATAATTCCTGTAACTTAGGATTAACCATATCTTCCTTTAATCTCAATTTCAAACTATTTTGTTCATAATTACAAGTAACGTTATAATAATTTAAATCAAAAGAACTATTTATTCTATTTAAAATATCTTTTTCATTTTCTTTCAAGTCAACTTTACAAGAAATATTCATTCTCGTAACAATACCACACCCAATGCTTGTTGCCATATATTACCTCCAATCAACCAAAGTATACTGCAAAATTCCTTTGTAGTCAATAAGCTACATACGCTTTTTAGAAAAAAGATTTTCATCTTAAAAATCTTTAATAAAAACAGATATTTAAAATTAACTAGCCGATAATTCAAATGGACAATCCTTTGTTCCAAGACCATTTACCACTTTCACAGAATCTTTTAAATACACAACTGGTTTTACTGTTCTACCATTACCAGGATAATTATAAACACCAACAAAACCAGTATCTCTAACATACACTACATATAAATTAGTACTATAATCACTTGTCATAGTCCATAAATAATCAGTTTCAGAATAAAGCCAATTATTATTTTTACAATCGCTTATATCATTATAATGCCAATTAAGCAATGGTGTATTTAAACATGCTGTTCGATCAGTTGTAATGCCACCACTTGTTGCATAGCCATAGTCACTTGGATATATAAGTCCTACCTTTCCAACCCAAGTTGTTTGATAATTATTATACACAACTGAACCTCGTTCTAAAGCATAATAATTATATGCTATAAAATCTTCATAACCTGGATAAGGAACGCCACCTAAATTCCAAGTTGCATCGCTTATTAAACTTTTTAAAATATCTTTCATACCAGTATTTTTAAAATCACAAGCAGTTGTACCATTATTTTTGACATTATAACATGTGCCTGACCTACTATTCCAGTATAATGAGCCACCTACTGACTCACTTTCATACCCAGGATTTAATAATTTCATTAAATCGGCCTTAGTCCATTCATTGATACCCCAACCGCCATTAACGCTTGAGTCACTTGTATCCCATGCAAAATTGCCTATACTTTCATTTCTGATTAATTTTACACGATCACTAATATTACCATTACCATCATTAATATTCTTCATGACACCTATAATACGCCATAACTCACCATCAATACTCACATAGTTATTGGGATTTTTACCAATATATCTAATATTTCCACCTGCTTCATCAGGACTTAACTCATCATCATATTTAACCAAAGAATTTATATATTGTGATAAAGTCATATCAATCTTTTTAAAGTATAAATTACACCTAGTTCTAGTATAATCAGTGGCATTATAACCACTATAATCACCTATAAATTGCCATCCCGCATTATCCCATTTGGGTATTACCCCATTAGTACAATTACTTTTTTCTGTATCTAACACATATCCTACACCTTTACTAGGAATACTCCTTGTTATCTTATCATCTACATAATAAGCAAAATATATGTCTCCTGGATCTTTAATCTCACCATTAATCACATTAAAATGTTTTTCCTCACTAAATACAGCATATGTATTAAATATTTTAAGAAAAATAAATAGACCTAAAACAATCAAAACTAAAATCATCATCACATAATGTTTCATCTGCCATTTTCTAAACTTATACACAATATCACCTTACCATCCTAATTTGATTATAACCTAATTTAGGTTATATTTCAATAATCCATTTTAGCGTGCGATAAAATTGGCACAGGTGATAACATGAATAGATTAAAAGACTTAAGAGAAAACAAAGATCTTTTTCAAAAAGATATAGCAAAATACTTAAACATGTCTCAAACCGGTTACTCAAAATATGAGGTAGGTACAAATGACATTCCCACTAGTATTTTAATTAAACTAGCCGACTATTATAATACTAGCATTGATTACATTCTTTATCAGACAGATGAAAGAAAAGCATACAAAAAAAGCATTTTCAAGAGTAAACTCAAAAATTAATTTAATTTCTCTGCAGTAATCTCTGCAGTTTTTTGTTTTGTAACCCAAATAGATTTAGCATCTGAACCAATATTTTCAATTAAACCTTTATTTTTAAAAAATGTTAACAAAGGTCTTATTCTATTATTCATATTTTTCAATTCACTATTTAAAATAAGCTAGACATTACTTATATTTGGCTGATATGCCTTCTCTAAGATTAATAAATTGTTCAAAATTATTTAATAATTTTTCTATTTTCATTCAAAGTTACTTTTTTTATTTATTCCTCATATATTCCATGTATCTTTTGAATTACAGTATAATCTGGATTTTCTAAAACCCACTTTTCACCATCAAAATTAACATTAAAAAGAATTGTATAACTGACCCTTTTATCTTCACTTTTCATATATTCTAATTGTAAATACTTATACTTAGTATCATTAAATGTTTTATCATCATTTAAAAACTCATTACTATGACTATTCTTATATTGTAAAGCCTTCTTCTTACTATTATTATAGTCATATGTTGTAACATTAACAGTTATAGTAGCCTTATCCCCATTAAAAGTTTCCTCGGTTACTTCATATTCTAAATCATAGTAAAGCCTTTTCATCACTGACTTATACATACTTTGCATATCACTTGTTAAGTTCTCATGACTTATTAATTCATCAAGAGACTTAGTAACATTTACATTATGATTTTTATAATCGTTAAAGTACTCTTTTACTGGTGTCACAGCCTCATTTTTTGTACAACCACACACTAAAAAACAAATTATTAACAATATTATTCTTTTCATAATTTTTCCTTATAAGAAAGTCTAATTAACTTTTCTATTCTTTCCGTATCTTTATTAAAAGGCTTCTTAATTTCTAAAAACATTTTTTTAATAGCCTTATCATAATCATCTGTACTAACATGAAACCACTCATAATAATAATATAAACATTCATCTACATTATCATTATCCTTTATCTTCTTAAGTTCATGAATAATTAAATTCTTTGCTTTTTCTCCTTGCCTATAATCACTTAATGTTTTAAGTTTACCCAACACTCTAAACTTTAACTTTGTAACATTCATACTATGTGCCATCTCATTAACTTCTAACTCATCTTCAATTAACAAAGAACTATAATACATAACATTACCATCTTGATTTAACTCCACCATTAACGCATCACACCCAGTTGAAAAAAGTAAATAATTTGTTTTATCTTTACTATTTTTAATAATATTGTCCATTTCCAAAGAAACATTACAAGTAAGTAATACTCGCATATCTTCTTTACTTATTTTTATAAATGGGATTTTCTTTATATTAACAATCTCGTCATCATTCTCCCATTCATAAAACTTTAAAATATATTCAGAAAAATTTCCTAATAAATCATAATAATATTGCATTACAAGTCCTCTCTTTCTTAAATGCTAAAAATATAAACAATAAACCTACTAATAAAACTAAACATTCTACTCTCTTACAAATAAATTGGACATATGAAAAAAAATTATACCCAAAATATAAAAGATTTAAATAAAGAAAACAAAAAGTAAGACCAAAAGAAACTAAAAATACTCCTACTATAAAATAAATTATTTTTTTCATAACTATCTATAATATTTTATTTATTAAATTATAATTTTAGTATATAATGTTGTAAGGTGATGAATATGGATTTAATAAAATATATCTTATTAGGAATTTTACAAGGGTTAACAGAACCCTTACCAATTTCTTCAAGTGGTCATTTAGTATTATTTAAAAATGTTTTTAATACCAATATGTTAAATGACGTTAACTTTGAGATAATTGTAAATTTTGGTTCTTTTCTAGCTATCTTATTAATATTTTGGCAAGACATAGTTAAGTTAGTTAAAGCGTTTTTCTTATATATTTTTAAGAAAGATGAAAGAAAGAAATATCTTAAAGATTTCAAATATTGTTTAATGATTATAATTGGTAGTATTCCAGTTGGTATTGCCGGCATCTTATTTAAAGATAAAATTGATACTTTATCAGGTAACATGCAATTTCTAGGTTTTGCCTTTCTTCTAACTAGTATTATGTTATTTCTTGTTAAAAATGCTCAAGGTAAAAAAGGTGATTATGACATAACTATTAAAGATGCATGTATCATAGGTCTTATGCAAATGGTAGCCTTAATGCCTGGTATCAGTAGAAGCGGTACTGTGTTAGTTGGTTGCTTACTATGTAAATTATCACGTGAAGCTTCTTTAAAATATACTTTCATGTTATATTTCCCTGTCAGTGCCGCCTCAATGATTTTAGGTGTTAAAGATTTAATTGAAGCAGGCTCTTTAAGTAACGTCTTATTACCTTACACATTAGGCTTAATCGCCGCGGGAATTGTTACTTACTTCTCATATAACTGGTTATCTAGATTAGTAAAAAAAGGCAAACTTTGGAAATTCTCTATCTATTGTTTTATCTTATCATTATTTGTTTTAATATATTTCCGTTAGAAAAAAGACTTTCAAAAAAGTCTTTTTATTTTTCTTTATTTTCTAAAGTCTGCATCTCTACTTGGTTAATTGCATCAAATCGTTTTGTAATTTTATCAGTTGTAATATGAATATCTCTAACGTCATTGCTTACGGAATCAATGCTTCTTGATAACTTATCCCATCTTTCTTTATAACGGTTAAATTCAATTGCTAATTTAACTAATTCTTCCTGAATAACCTTAGCATACTTATCTCTTTCCATATTCTTAATAATCATATTAATAGTTGTTAAAGTACTCATTAAAGTAGTTGGCGATGTAATCCACACTCTTTTATTATAAGCTTCTGTTATTAAATCCGGATGATAAGCATTAATCTCTGCAAAAATGGCTTCAGCTGGTAAAAATAAAATAGCTTGATTAGCCGTTTCACCAGGTATTATATACTTATGTGATATAGCCTCAATATGTTTTTTAACGTCTGCTTTAAAAGATTTAGTCGCATCTTCTCTTTCTTTTAATGATAAAGACTTATTAGTCATTCTCTCATAATTTTCTAAAGGAAACTTAGAATCAATACAAATATTACCAAGTGGCTCTGGCGCATGCAATATTGAATCTGCAATAAAACCATTACTTAACTTATATTGAATTTCATATATTTTACTATTATTCTCGCCAAAAACACTTGTTAAAATATAATTTAAATTAACCTCGCCAAAAATACCTCTTGTTTTTTTATCAGTTAAAACACTCTGTAAAGACACAATGTCAGTCGACAAACTATCTATTTTCTTCTGTGCTTCATCAATCTTTGATAGTCTCTCTAACACACTTGCAAAAGTTTTATTAGTTTTATCAAAATTTTCATCTAACCTAGTATTAACTTTTTCATTCATTAAATTAAGTCGGTATTCAATGCGATCATTTAAAGTATTAAAATCTTTCATTAACTTATCACTAAACTCGTACTTAAAGTCTCCTATTTCTTTTGTAAGTTCATTTTGAAATTTTAAAAGTTCTGCACTAACAGTTTGATCTCCTTTCGTATTTTTTTCTACTTTTAAAAGTACCACAATTAAACATACAATTACTATTACAAGTAACCCTATAATTACATATTCCATAACTAACCTCCAGTATAAGGATACCAAACAAACGTATACTATGCAAGAAAAAGAAAAACACAAGTCTTATTTAATGTAAAACTTGTGTCACATTATACCCAAAATATTCAAGCATACCAACTACTTTGGCACTATGAACACCTTTTGAACAAATAAAGAAATAAGGTTTATCCTTCTTTAAATAGCCATCATAATATAGCATAAATTTTTGATAAGGAATATTTACTGCATCAGGATCATGACTAATGATAAAATCTTGTGGACTGGACAAATCAATCAATGTACCCATATTCTTATTATAATCAGTAATAGATATTTTTTTCATAACCATCACCTATTATAAAGTATGCAGATAATTTTGTTTTGCATATAATATATACCCAGAAAAATTATAACTTTAATTCTCTTCGCATAAACTCATCCCGATCATAATTATATCTTTTTCCATAGTAATCTCTATTTTGAAAATATCGTTCAATTCTCTCCGTATCAAAGTTATCACTTACAACATATTGACTAAGTTGTGTAGCAAAATATAAAGCACTTTCAAGCTCACTATAAACAAGGGAACTATTAAAGTAACGAAGTTCATAGGTTTCTCTATCGATTCTAAAAGCATTTTTCTTAGAACTAAAGATAGTTGTACTAGGATAATTAGCAAGAAAGCCAATTATATCGTTAAAATCTAAAGGATGAGCATTATTCCAAAAATTAGATCTTATTATCTTGCCATAGCAAGCTAACTCATATATTTCATATTCAAAAGCATATAAGAATTTAAGTAAATGTTCATAATGTTTTTGATTAACCAAAATATCTTTTCCTACATGAATATGAAAGCCTGTCATTGAAGAATTTAAAGGAATATATGCCCCATTATCTTTTAAGAAAATCAGTTTATCTTTAAGTTCTTTAAGACATAATTGTAAATCCGTATAAATTGGTGAAATAAGTTCACCGCCTGCATATTTTTCGTTAGTAACACCAACCTCAGTCATTAAATTAAAATTTTGATAATTAATTTTAGACGTTTTTGTTTTAAGGTTAACTCTTAGTATTTCCGTTAATTTACTTAATGAAGCACCACAAAATTCAAGCTCATAGCCAAAAGTCATAATAATCCCCCCTCTTTTTGAATATCTATTCTACACCAAAAAAGCCAAAAAGAAAAGAGGATTTTTTCCTCTTACATATTCATCATCATTAAAACCGCAAAGACTAGCAAAATCATAACCCCTAAACCTGTAGTAATTAACATTTTCATTGTTTTACCTTCCATCTTCTCAAGACGTTGTTTATATTTTAATTCACGCGCTTTTTGTTGTAAATTAGAAATAGTCTTCGAAAATGTTAGTAATTGTTCTTGTTTATGTTCTTGACGACCTAATGATAAACGATACAAAAGACGCATCATTCGCATTGAATCCCTTACTGGATAAGTTCTAGCAAATTGCATGTATGGATTAATTGAATCATCCCCTTCATTAATTTGGGTTATTAATTCTTGTAATCCTTCTTTAAATATAGGTGGAGCATCTTCAATACTTTTACCAAGTGCCACTGGAACTGTATAGTGTTGAATCAAAATCTCTAAACTTTTTAAATAATGTGGTAACATTGAATCTATTTCACTTAAATGTCTTTTATAGTATTTTTTAATATTAGAATAATCAAGTTTAAATACTAAGAAACCTGCTAAAACACTGAATAAAATAGTAATGTATGACAAGTTAGAAATAAAAAAACATAACATAACAACAATGGTTACTAACCCATTTTTAATTCGTTTGTTAAATAGAAAATCTGGATTTACAGTATCACCATAACGAGCTTTAACATAAAAATCCCAATCACTTTCTTTTAATTTTCGAAAATATACTTCATTATCAGACACAAACCTATTAGCACTAATCTTACCAGTATAATTAAGAGCAAATAATAAGATTGCAGCTAGTGCAAAAACCTCCCAATACATTATTCCACCCCCACATCTTCATAGTAGAATTTTTCACCACTAACTAAGAAGAAACAGTTAATAATAATAATCGCGTGTAAAATTAGCTGAACAAAAATATTATCAAGTAACTCAATATAAGAGTCCGTTCCGAGCAAAAACTGCATTGCCATAACAAGTAGGAATAAGGCAAGTCCAAATGTAACAAATCTTCGATGAAACTCTTTTCTATCAATTTGGTCTCTATAAACACCTTCTACTAAGGCATCGATATCTAAAGACATATTTTCTAGGGCTTGTCCTGAGTCTTTCGCACCTTCCTTAGTAATTTGTAAGAATAATTGATTCATATTCTTAACCATATAAAAAGGATATTTATGATTAAAAAACTCTACTGATTCATCAATTGTACCATTTTGATAAGACATATCAATCATTGTTTTAACATCACTTAAAACTGGATCTTCTAATATACCTGAGTCTCTAACACCTTCTAAGGATTTAACAAAACTCTGTGTGGTATTAAATTCCATAATAACATTAGTCGTGTAAATTTGAATTTGTTCAAAAATAAATTCACTATAAACCTTTTGGCATCTTAAATAAGCTAAATAAGGAATAAAAGCAATAGCAATTAAAGCATAAATAATTGCAATAATAATGTTATAAAAATATAAATATGTAATACCAAAAGCCACCACGGCAAACACAACAACTTGAGCTATATATTGTTTAGCTGTATACTCTTGACCAAGTTCCTTAGTTTTCTTTCTTACCTCTTTAAATGAGTAAGGAGCATATTTATCATATGCAGAACTTACTTGTGTAACAAAGAATTTATAAACATTCTCACCATTATTAAACCTATAACTAAGAGCAAAAACAGCAAGACCAACAAGTAATAAAAGTTCTATCATACGCCACCTCTAAAGTGTTTCTATGGACCCTACTGGAGCCTTGGTATCAACAGCTCCTTCGTCCAATTTAAAGATGTCATCATCAAGAATAATACCACTTATTCCTAAATAATCTCTCAAATACTTAGTTGGATTATTCATTGTAATATCACCAGTTAAAGTCTTTTTATAAATTGTATTTACTTGTGGTTTATTATGTTCATCTACGTAAAATTCACATACCTCTAAAATCTCACGTTGAAATCTACCTAGTTCCTTACTCATATAACCTTTAACATAAATACCAATTTGTACATAACGATGGATTGTCGTAACGAATTGTTCAACGTCAATATTACTTTCAATCAAAGAAAACATACGCATCGGAATTAAACTTGCTTTATCTGAGTGGATGGTTGATAAGATGTGGTGTCCAGAAGATATCGAGTTACGAACCGCCATAACGGCTTCCGCTGAACGAACCTCTGAAAGTAATATCCAAATTGGGTTTTGTCGCATACAAGCCACTAAAACGTCACTATAACTAGCAATATTATTTGTTTTTAAAGCTACAATATCACGGTGTGGAAATATTCTATCCAAGTGTAGTTCTAGTGTATCTTCAATTGTAATAATCTTTTCATTTTCTTTAATATGACTAGCTAAATATTTAACAAGTTCTGTTTTACCTGAGCCAGTCTCACCACTTACGATAATATTGGCGTGTCCTTCAACACATTTCATTAAAAACTCATGAATAGATTTTGTAACATATTTTTCATTTAATAACTTTTCTTTATTTAATCTGATTTTGGCTGGCGTCTTTCTTATAACACACGCTATGCCATTTGTAGCAATAGAATCATGTATAAAGTTAAGACGTAACTCTGCACTTTCAGCATCGAGCATTGGATGGGCCATATTAAAAGTCTTACCCATAACATTAGCACATTGAAATGCTAACTTTTCCATTAAAGCATTATTTATCTCTGGGCGATCAACTTGATACACACCTTTATCTAATGTCTTTAACCAAACCTGTCCTCCATTAGTATAGGAGATATCAGTTACATTATCTTCTCTTAAAAACTCTTCTAGAGGTCCAAAATCTAATTGAGAAAATACAGCATCATTCATTATATCACCCCTTATTCTTATTCTGTAATATCAGTTTCATCAGTAGCATCAGTATTATCACTACTATTAGTACTATCTTCTGGAATAGTTACTGATTTAGATAAAATATAATCCTTAACATAGTCACTAACAACTTGCGTTTCTCCAGGCTTAGCCGTATAGTTAGCATTTCTAGGAACAGGCTCTAATTTACCCACATTAAGTGCTTTTACAAGCAATACATATAAGTCATCTGGTACAGCAAATAATAATTCGGCTGGTTCACCAGTACTACTTGGATTATCTAAAGAAACACCAGAGGCATCTCTTACGTCTAAAACTTTAATACTTTTAACTAAGTTAGTATAAATTATTTTTTTACTATCATCAGTACCATTAAACCATAAATCAATATAGTTATTTTTCTTAATCGCATTACCATAAGTAGTATAAGTATCAACACTTAAAGAGAATGCCGTATAACCATCTTCAATATCACTTAAAACATAATCTGGTGATAATGTTGCTTCTGTTAAATCACCAGTATAAAACAAACTATTTTGTTGGATGGTATTACCATAAGTAACCTCCATTCCAATTAAGCTTTTAGCATTTTTAATTAAATTAGTACTCTTATTAATGACGTCACTATTAACTTCCATATAACCAATATCATCAGCAGTAATAACATGTCTAGCTTCTAATTTAACTTTAGCATAAGGTACAGTAGTTGGATTAATTTTCGATTTTACACGATAATTATAACCTACGTATAAAACAACAACCCCTGCAATAACACACAAAATAGTAACTGTATTTTTATTACCTATAAATCTTTTTAATTTAGTTAAAGTACTATTCATTAGTATCACCATCACTCTCTAGTGTATCATCATTCTCATCAGTATTATCAGTTATATTTTCATCAGGAATAATAGCTGATTTAGCGATAATATAATTTTCTAGATAAGAACTAGCCACTTCAGTAGCACCAGGATTTTGTGAATAGCTTTTATTTCTAGGAACTGGTATTAATTTTCCGACCAATTTAGCTTTTTCAAGTAATGATTTCAAATCATCTGGCACTGCAAATAATAGCTGTGCTGGTGTTCTACTTTCACTACCTGTTTCAAAAACAGAATTACCATCACTATCAGTAACATCAAGTACTTTTATACTTTGAATAAACTTACCATATATATAACGCCCATTTTCGTCTTTTCCTTCAAACCATAAATCAATATAATTACCAGGATATATAGCATTACCAAAAGTACTATGTAAGTCAACGTCTAAATAAACTAACGTATAACCATCAGAAATATTTGAAAGTAGTGAACTTGTTCCTTTATTAGAAGAAGCCTCTTCAACGTCCCCTTTAAAGAAAAAAGCATTTTGCTGAATAGTATTACCATAAGTAACCTCTTTATCAATCAATTCATTTTGATTACGTATAACGTTACCCATTTTACTAACAACAGTACCACTAACCTCCATATATCCAATATCATCACGAGTAATTTTATGTCTTGAAGCTAAAGCAGTCTTGGCATAAGGTATACGAATTGGTTCAGTCGCTGACTTAACTCGCCAATTATAACCAATATAAAGAACAAGAATACCTGCTAAAACACATAGTATTGTTACAGTATTCTTGTTACTTAAAAATCTTTTTACTTTTACGAGAATATTCCCCATTTTCATTCCTCCTTATTAAGGTGTAATATTATTATCCTGTGATCCAGAATCTTCTACAACACCATTAAGTTCTAATATTGCATCTACTTTATTAGTAATATCAAAAGACGTAGAATCAGACGCTACAGAATATGTTGCACTCTTAGTAGTAACTTTAACACTTACTTTAGGAGGAGCTTCATATATACCATAGAAATCAACTTGATAAGTATTCATTTCTACGTTTTCTGCAAATCTTCTTAAAAAGCTTTCCACAAACTTATCAGAATTTATTCTAAGTTCGCCAGTAGTACGGTAGTAAGATAAATCTACCGCATCTACCATTGAAGCTTCCGTAACCTCTTTAATAAGATAATAATCTTGTGTATTTGTGGTCGTAACATTTGATACAAGCATCATTATTACAATAACAAATATACCAAGTAAGATTATCCAATAACCCCAATATGATTCTCTCATTAGTTAACCTCCTTAATACGCCATGAAGGTCCTATATATTTACAATTTCCGTTACCATAACCAGAAGAACATTTATCAAATGACTCATAAGCATCTGTTCCTTCATTACTATCACTAGTAATACGATAAGAACTTGTTGAATATTTTTTACCAGTCTTTTCAATTAAATCAAGGAAACGACTACGGCACTTGTAGGTAACACCATTAGAAACTCCATTATAATCCATAGTTTCACAATAAAGTGAAGCATTACCATCAACTTTAGCTGAAACACTATTTGGAACCTCAGCATTGGTATATGAACCAGCATCATCATTATAATCACGAATATTTTTCAAATTAGTTGGTGTAAGAGTATAAGAATATTGCGGTTTTTCATAAATAGTATCACTAGTTGTTTCAATTTCTTTCTTAGTTGCTTCACCTTTAACATTTGACCAGTTATAACCTAGGCTACGTGTATTTGGATTCAAATTATTTACAGATACTGTACGATATGTAAAGTTATTTGTTTTGCCATCAAATAAGCAGTTCTTACAAGTTAATGTACACTTATCACCAGTACATTCACGTTGAATGAATTTGCAGTTATTTTTATCTGTACATGTAAATTTACAGTTATCACAATTTGTCAAATAATGACAAACATATCCAGCATTTTGACTCATAGTTTCAGACGTACTACCTTTTGGGCATCTTACATTATCATCTAATTTATCATATTCTGTTAAAACACTTGTAGAAGCTCCCATAAGTCGACCTAAAGCCCCAGTTTTATTATCTTGACCAATATTACTAAAGTTAATAACAAATGGGAATACACCAGTCTTAGTTATCATTGAAACAGGTAAAGCATTTTCTGGTAATTTACTCCATAAACAATCATTACCTTTACAAGCCGGATTTTTAAACTTTATAGTTCCATAAGGAGTATATGTTGCAAAATCATGATCTGGCTCATAAGTAGCACTTGCTTCTTTTGTTTTTTGAACAAAATTTGCATTACTTATATTAACAGTTACTGGTTGGCATCCATTAGTATTACAAATAACAGTATTAGTTGTTGTAGTTTGAACACTAGAAGAACCACCATTATCACAAATATAGTTATCATTTATGTTGCCAGAGCAATAAGTTTCACTACCACCAGTAGTTTTACTTTTTTGAACAAACTCCCCATTAATTTGATCCTTATAGGCTTCATTATATTTAAATGTTACTTTTGGATCAAATTGCATATTATTAGACCAACTTGTATCATTATTAGAGGTTGCTCTTTGTGTAGTAAGACTACTTGTTAAAGCATCAAGCGTACTATTATCTACTGCACCAGAACAACTATTGTATTGTTGAATAATTTCATTTAATTCTGCTAATTTAGCTTTAAGATCACCATATGCAGTATCTCGATTAGATTTATGTTCTGAATCCTTATTAGTACCCTCAGTACAATTACATTCATGACAGCTTCCACTTCTATAACTATCTAATTCTTTAGAAGCAACACCTGAATAAGAATATTTAATATACTCCCAATCCTTGAAATATTGTGTAGCAGAGCTATGACCAGAATGGCATTTTACTCCCTGCGTTCCAGAAGAATAATATTGTGTAGAATTTTGAATCTTTGTTGAATCAGAATCTTTTTCAGCAGCTGCTTTCCATTTTGAGTATTCATTATAAGCATCAATAACCGCATGTGATTTTTCAATTAAGTCTGCCTTAAATTTAACAGTATCAATACCGGCCCCTTCTCTAGCTGCAGTTTCATCAGCACTAGCAACATAACAATCTCTTTCACCATTAATAGTAGTAGATAAAGTGAAATATCCACCACTCCTTGTTATTTTAGCTGTTGGAACATTAAATGTATATTTTTCTTTACAGTAAACTTTGCAATAATCATTACCACTCAATTCAGTAGTTGATTCAAAAGACGTATTAGTTAAATCATTATGTCCAAGAACACATTTTTTAACTTGATTTACACCAGTAGTATTACAACTACTATTAACCTCATTAATATCACTTATTATACCAGTAGTTTCATTCTCAGCGTCAAAGTTATTACAACTTGAAGGCATTGTCATTGCAGGTGTACAATTAATTTTTGGCTTATCGCAATCAGCACGATACTCTGGTTCACTACAAGGTTGTCCGTCATTACAATAATAAGTATTTTTTTCTATTCTACATTTGCCACCACCAGTTGAATTACCAGGAGTAGAGGTAACGTATACCTTACTACCACCAGACAAAATACTCCTAGTAGAATCAGAAACAAGTAAAAAACTTTGTACATATTTATTAGGTCTAACAATAATCATGTTAGCTGAAGAAGAACGGGTATCATATATTGAGGTTTGAACATAGACCTTATAATCTTCGCCATTATATTTATTAGTTTTTTTAACATTAATCGTAACAGTAACCCCATTACCACTTGGAACAGCACTTTCAGTAGTACAAACAACTCCGTTATTATCACATCCACCAGTAAACTCTGACCAATTGACAGTTTGTACATCAGTATCCAAACTCAAATTAATAGTAATACGATCAACATTAGTTCCTTCACTTTCTTGAGTTACAGAATTAACAGTGTATTTATCACCCCAAATAGTTCCATCAGAAATAAGTTGTTCATAAGTTGCACCTTGTTTACTAATACGATCTCCAGCACTTATTGCAACATTAAAAATCGAATATGCAGTGGCAGAATCGCCATAAGCTGAACCACTCCAGTATTTGCCATAATTATTAGGATTAAAGATATTCAAAATAGTTCCAGAATCGATTTTTCCACCCGTACCACAGACAGGTGTTCTAGGAAATGAAGCTTTAGTATCAACCAAGTAATAATAAGATCCAAGCCATCTGAAAACTATTTCTCCCAAAACTTTATCAGCTCCCGAATTTGTATTTCTTCCTTGGTCAGTAAGCATTTGATAAGCTTTTGTAACAGCCACATCATAAGCTTGATAAATACCCTTACTAGAAGGATCAATTCTTCTAAAACATTTTGCAGAAATGCTTTGTCCTCCTTTTTTTAGACCACTTGTTTTAGTTGGATCAAGGCAATATGTCTTAAGTCCACCAGCATCATAAGTATTCATACCATATGATTCACCATTTAAATTTAATACAGTACACCCAGACTTAGCAATGCTATAATATGCATCACAACTAAGTTCTGCATTAGCTACACCAGGAATTGTTAAAATCCCTATAAATATCAATATAAATAATAAATATTTCTTTCTCATAAAACTTTACTCCTCCGTTTTTTAATTATAATCACGGTAGTAGCAACCCCTGCTATTAATATGATTCCTCCAATAGTAGTAAACACTATCCATTGGTGTTTCTTTAAATATTCTTTTACATTATCAAACCAACTTTTATTTTCATCTGTATTTTGATTATCGCTAGTTTGTCCATCTCTTTTAAGTAGCGCTTTTGATATAATCTCATCTTCACTCATATTCAAATCAAAATCTATAAATTCTTGGCAATAATAATCGTCTACTCCTTCACAAGCTGTAAGATAATGATAATCATTTATCTTAGGTGTTTGTAAGTTAAGTGTTCTAAGTTCATCACCAGAACAACTTGGATTATTAGTAGTTATTTTAATATCATAATTTATAATATTTTCTAACTTACCACCATCAAAAGTATAAGTGCCATTATCAGTTTCTTCATAAGTGACTTCCTCATTCATTCCATCACCATCAGTAATAGTAACAACCATATTGCTAGTAATATTATATAAAGAAACCATAACTTTCTTTGCCAAAACATATTCACTTCCATCGTCAATCTCGTCTTCCGTAACACCTGTTACCTCTTCACCAGTTTGCCAATTAATAACAATATCTTTAACCTCATAATTTGTTTTAACATTTGAAGCTTCTGTTGCTAATTTCACTTGTGTTTCATAGTCACACTCAGCATTAACACCTTTCATCATCACCGTTAAAGCAAATACAAGAAAAAGAATTTGCTTTCCTTTCCGCACATAAATCACCTCTAATCAATCTCATATCATGATTTTAGCACATTTAAAAAGTGATTTCAATTGTGTGAAATCACTTTCTAACTATTTTTTTCAAAAACATTCATTCTTTCTACTAAAGCCTCAATCTTTTCTCTTGGAAAAAAATGTGGAACAGAAAAATATATAAAAACAAAAGTTATTAAAATACTTAATAAAATAAACATACCTCTACTATTAACAATATCTTTAATATCTTTTTTCAAATTAATTCACCCTAAGTTTATTATAAAAAGAAATGATTACATTGTAAAGAAAAAAAAATTATGATATTATTTAAATAGAAAGAATGTGATTAATTTGAAAAAAATAAACTCCAAAACAATTCTTAGAAGCATAGCTATACTACTAAGTTACATGATTATTATTCCAAATGTAACAGCCTATCTCTTCTCTATATTAAAACTAGACCTTCAAAATAGACTTATCTACATAATAGCCTATACCATTATATATATTTTAACTTTACTAGTAATTTATATTTTTTATCATAAATCTTTAAAAGAAGAATTCATTCTTTATAAAAAGAATTTTAAATCCTTCTTTAAAATCGGTTTAAAAAATTGGTTACTAGCCTTACTATTTATGTTTATAAGTAATTCTTTAATTCTTTCCATTGTTGGTGATATGGCTACCAATGAAACTCTTAATCGTTCAATTGTAAATGAAATGCCAATATTCTCTATAATAAGCATGGCTTTAATAGGTCCTTTTATTGAAGAAGTACTATTTAGAAAAAACTTTAGAGAAGCTATACCAAACGATAAAGCTTTCATGATAATAACATCTCTATTATTTGGTGGAGCCCACTTATTAAATGCTTTTGTAGCCGGAACTAGCATTAACTTACTACAACTACTTTATATTATCCCTTATAGTGGTATCGGTTATTTCTTTGCCAAAAGTTATATTGAAACCAAAACAATTTTCACAAGTACTATAACTCACGTCATGCATAATTCTTTATCACTATTACTAGTTTTACTAAGTAGTACTATAATAGGAGGCTAAGATGGAAGAAGAAGCACAAGAACTAGTGGTTAAAAAAAAGACAAATATATTTATTAAAATTGGCTTTTTTTTATTACTATTATTTATTTTAATATATATTGACTTTCATTTTATAGAACCAGAAATAATCACAGTAGAAGAATATGCCATAACAAGTAATAAAGTAACTGAAAACTATAATGGCCTTAAAATAGTCCAATTTTCTGATATTCAATTTGGTCGTATTACTAATGAAAAAGAATTAAAAAAAGTTGTAACTAAAATTAATGAAACTAAACCAGATATAATAGTTTTCACAGGTGATATGTTAAGTGATTATATAACTCTAAGTGACGATAATAAAAACTTCTTGAAAAACACTTTAAAAGAATTAAATGCAAGTCTTGGCAAATACGCTGTCACTGGTGATAAAGATTACACTGATATAGATTTTTATAAAGAACTATGTGAAACAACAGGATTTAAAATTTTAAATAAAGAAACTATCCCAATTTATTATAAAGGAAATACTCCAATATATATAACTGGTGTTGCCTCTTTACAAGAAGAAAAAGATATGCTTTGGCATACTGAATCTAACAATAACTATCAAATACTATTAGCCCATGAGCCAATAAGATTTAATGAAAATTATAAATACACCGATTTAACATTATCTGGTCATTCAATGGGTGGCGTCATAAGAATACCTTTTTTAAATGGTATATTAAAAGATGAAAATTCAAGTACTTATGAAAAAGGAAGATATGATAAAGAAAATAGTACTTTATTTGTAAATCCTGGTATAGGTTCAGATAAAGTAAATGGTAGATTTCTAAATCACCCAACAATATACTTATACAGACTATATAATCAAGGCAATTAAAAGAACGAGCATAACACTCGTTCATTTTTTATTATTAATTTGATAGCGTATAAGGATTTCCTGAGCTGCCATCTCCGCTTTGGACCAACGTATTCGATAACAGATAACCGACGGGACGGACGGCGTTGCTGCTGCACGCATTGGCGATGCGGACGTTGCCAACAATGTACACATAGAACACATAGTCAGCATCGGAAGAGTCAGCATGCGGCGATAATGTCCATTGACCGCTACCATTTACATTTAATAGCCAATCATTATATTTACAACCACTTACACTACTATCATCCCAATTTAATAATTCTTTATTTAAACATGTTGCGCGGTCTGCCGCTCTTGTTGCATAGCCATAATCTGATGGATACATTAAGCCTATCTTTCCTGTCCATGTTGTTGTTCTTGATACCGTGTCTGTGCAATAAATTCCACTTGTACATATTTTTCCTGTATTTTCACTTCTTTCATATGTATAAAAATGTTTTGTTAATCCTCCACTACTGTTATACCATGATGCAGTTCCTTGACTTCCTGTATTCCATACCGCATTACCTAGCATATTTTTTAATTTGTCTTTTATACCTGTACTTGCGAAATCGCAAGCTTTTGTACCATTGTTTTTAGATGAGTAACATGTTCCTGATTTATTATTCCAATATAATGATCCACCTACAGTTTCACTTTCATAGCCTGGATTTAATAGTTTCATTAAGTCTGCCTGGCTCCATTCGTTTACACCTTTACCATTATTGATACTTGATTCACTTGTATCCCATGAGTAACCACCTATTGCATCGTTTCTTATTATTTTTACACGATCTTCTTTATTGCCTGTACCATCATCAACATCTTTCATGACACCTATAATACGCCATATATCGCCATCAAAACTTACATAGTTATTCGGACTACCACCAACATATCTTATGTTACCATAATCATCGGTTACTAATTTCTTTGTATCGGTTGCTGCTAATTGTGTAATTTTTGTTGTTAATGGTATTGTGATAGCTACTTGAGCGGTAGTATTTTCCACATTTCCAGCATTATCTGTAACTCTTAAATATATAGTATAAGTACCAACACTTAGACCAGTAAATGTATATGTTGAACTTGTTGAAGAATAATATGTTGTATTATCAATACTATATTCATACTTTGCTATACCACTATCAGTATCACTAGACTTACTTGCATCAACTGTTATTGAATTACTTGTTTTTGTTAATGTCATACTTGCTGTTGGTGCTGTGATATCAATATAAGATATTGTTTTGTTAACATGACTTACTAATCCAGCATTGTCTTTTGTCCATACGTAATATGTACCATTAGTTGTTATTGTCTGTGTTTTACTTACACTTGTTCCACTTATACTTGTCCATGCAGTTGGTGTTGTTTCTGTAGTTGTAACTGCATAGCCTGCTAGTCCAGAATCATTATCGCTAAAATTCATTGTTAATGTTTTTGATTTAGTCCAAGTTGTTTCATCGCTTAAACTAAGTGTTACGGTTGGAGCTGTCGCGTCTACTTTACTAACAGTTATTGTCTTATTTATTTTATGTCCTGACCCATCTTTTACCCAGAAATATATTGTACCATTCTTTGTTGCCTTATAAGTATAAGTACTTTCAGTTATGACATTGTCTACACTTGTCCAACTAGTGGGTTCTGTACTAGATTCAGTGAATGCATAACCTGTTATACCAGACTCTGTGTCTTTTGCTACGGCAGTTATTGTGCTTGTTGCCCCATAACTACTTTGTTCTGTTAAACTAACAATTGTTGGTGCAGTAGTATCAACATGGCTTACCTCAACGTCTTTATGACTAATATTACCTAAAGCATCTTTAGCATAAACATAATATTTTTTATTACTAGTAACGTCTTTAGTTATAGTTGTGCTTTTTCCAGTAACATTTGTCCATTCGCTAGGCTCAATTTCTGTCTCTGTTAAAGCGTAGCCAGCAAGACCTGATTTTTCATCTTCTAAAGTGATATTTACTGTATTACTTGAACCCCAGTCACTTGAAGCTGTAACTGTTATAACGGGTCCTGTCTTATCTAACTTAGATAGAACAACATTTTCACTTTTTAAATTACCCATTTCATCACGAAAATAAATAGTTTCATCTTTATCTTCTGTATACGTCTTAGTTAGAGTAACATCTTTACTAGGCGTATCAATACTTGTGTAAGTTACATTATCACTACTATACTCTATTAAATTATAGTTAGTACTCGTGGCATTTATATCTATTGTTTCACTATCTTTACTATAATCAGTTGTTTTGGAATTATAAGCAATTGTTATTTCATTTGTTAAATCATTTTCTTCAATATAACTTGCAATAACACTAATTTTACTTTTAAAAGCGGCACTCATAGTTTCATCTATAGCTGGTGTATCATAATCCATCCATAGTTTTAAGTTATAGTCTACTGAGTCCCCATCTTCCCCATTTGGCGCAAGAGAGCCACTAGTTAATTTAAATGAGGCATCAGCATCATCGATGGTAGGACTTACTTTAGTATAATTACTTAATACTCTTGGCGTACTACCATTTAAAGATAGTTTAATATATTTATTACTTAATCTTTTAGTTATTTCATCATCTAGTATATCTTCTAGATTGACCTGATAAGCAGCATAAGTACTACATGTATTTTGAATAGTAAAAGAATATCCAGTTTCTTTTAAGCCTTCCTCATCTGTTACAGGATGAGCCTTTGTTATGCTTATTGCATCGCTTTCATTAGTAATGCTTACTTTAAAACATTTACTACTGGCTATATTAGTCTCTGTTTGTGTTGCCGTCATTAACCAATACGCATAAGAAGCACCCATAAATAAACATAATACACTTACAAGTAAAACTACTAACTTTACTTTTTTCTTCTTTTTATCTACTCTTACCATAATGCTTTTCTCTTCCTATAATCTCTATATCATTAATATCATAAAAATAATCTAATGTTCTAACACTTATCACTTTACCACCCCTACCTAGTAAAATAGATAACTGTTCACTATCTGTTGCAGATTCTAATTTCATATTATCAAAAAGCACATAATAAGTTAATGCATAACGCTTAGCATCCCTCGCATACAATGGAGCTCGTGGAGTATCACCAAGTAATCCAACATATGGAGTAAGATAACAACAATCAAATGCATTTTTTATCTTTATTTCTGCCGCTATAGGATACTCACTAGCCATATCCATAAAAGAAGGTATTTCTATTACTTTTTCTTCTTTTTTCTTAAGATTAAATGGTTTACTAGGAATACTAGCATTTCTTAAAATATTATCTTTTTCTGTATCATTACCTACTTGAATAACTGGTATTCCTTCTTCTAAAATATCTTTTCTTAACTCTTTTACTTTTGGTTCATTATTAAACATATAATCCGTTAAATTAATATCTTGTTGCTCTTCTTTATCTTCAATACTACTATTATTTAACATATCACCTATATTTATTAAGCCATCATCTTCTTGCTTACTATCACTTTTTACCTCTTCTTTTACTGGAGCTATATCTGGTACATAAAAACTTAAATTTAATTCTTTATTATTTTTAAGTTCATAAAACTCTTTTTCTTCACCAAAAACTTTTTGGTATAAAATATTAATTGACTTTTTCCATTCTTCTATTTTATCTTGTGCAACACTTATCCCTAATTCATTAGCCCTTTTAATATATAAATTATATCTAGCAATCACTCTAATCAAATTAAGTAAATACTCTCTTGGTTTTTTATCCATACTATAAAGTACATGTCCTTTTTTACTTAAATCACTTTGTATTCTAAGACAATCAGCTATATATATTTTAGAATGTTTTTGATAATCATATAACATACTGTTAAACTTAGTTTCTAATTCTTTATCATCTAAAGTTTTTACAAAATCTATTATTTCTTGTTCTTTTTTAGTTATTTCTTTTAAAGAATCAAAGGAAGCATCAATATTATTGGTATAAGAACATTCTTCTAAAAAATGTTCTGTTTCTTCATCAAGCTTAGATTTATCACCATTAACTGGCAAATATTTTCTTAAATCTAACTCTTCATTTATTTCAAATTCATAAAAATTAGTCTCTTTATTAAAAGTCTTTTTATATAATTCATTTATTTCTTTCTTTTTCTCTAATATATCTGTATCTTTAATTTCTAAACCTTGTTTTTTACTATTCTTTATATATAAATTATAAGCTGCTACTGCTCTTATTAACTTTATTAAATTTTGATTAATCTCTAAATATAGTTTTCTTGTAAACTCTTCGCCATATTTAGCCACTAAATTTTCATCAAGTTTTCTGTTTGGATCTGGATCATAAAAAATACTATAGCCTTTTTCTTTTATTTCATTACATATTAAAGAAATATCTTTTAAATATTCTTTAGAATGTTCTTGCCAATCATTAAGCATATTTTCTAACATTTCTCTAGTATCACCATTACTAGCATTATTAATAAGTTCTCTTATTTTATTTTCAATACTCGTAATTTCATCTAACGATTTTAAAGTATTAGCTATATTATTTGTAAATGTACATTCCTCTAAAAATTGTACTGTAATAGTTTCTAATTTATTTTCCATAACTATCTTCCTTTACTATAAAAAAAGTATAACATATGCCCTAAAAAAAGTAAATTTAAAAGAGGAACATTTTCCTCTTTTAACTATTTAACTTCAATATATTTTTTAGTTTCTTTTTCTTCAAGTTTAGGAACTACTACTTCTAGTATTCCATCTTTGAAAGATGCTTCAATTTCATCTTCTTTAATATCTCCTAAATAGAAACTTCTTTGAACCTTACCATAAACTCTTTCTTTACGAAGATATTTTTTATGTTCATCTTTTGTTTCTTCTTTCTTTTCTGCTGTAATTACAATATTACCTTTATTACATTCAATTTTAATTTCATCTTTCTTATATCCTGGAATATCCATTTCAATATGATATTTATT
>CAKOMI010000001.1 GCA_934096605.1 uncultured Bacilli bacterium | reverse complement strand
AAATCTGTCCAGGTATTACTATTACCACTATATTTTATTTGATATTTCAATACTCCTGATTGATTATCAATACCATTTAAAGTGACTTTTATATCACTTGTTGACCAATTACCATTACTACTATTAGTTATACTTGTAATACCTGGCGGTTCTTTATCAATCTTAATTATAGTTGTTGCTTCTTCACTTATATTTCCTAGTTTATCAACTGCTCTAAATCGCATCGTTTTACTTTGGGTTGTTGTAAATGTTATGGTACCTGAATTACCATTTGTTGTTAAAGCTCTTGTTGTCCAAGTATCTCCTTCATACCATTCAAAATGATCTATGCCTGATTTATCATCATCACTTGTAAGAGTTACTGTAACATCATTATTAGTCCATGTATCATTATAATTATTAGTTATTACTGGTGTTGTTGGACATTCTTTATCTACTTTAGTTACATTAAAGTTTTTACTTACAATATGATTTGCTCCATCTTTTATCCATACATAATATAAACCATTAGTACTTGCTTCATATGTATAACTACTTTCTTCTGTTACATTATTAATATCTGTCCATGAAGATGGTTCTTCATTAGTACTTGTAATACTATAACCAGTTAAGCCTGTTTCATTATCTTTAGCATTTATTGTTATTTTACTTGTTAAACCATATTCACTTTGTTCCGTTATACTTGTTATTACTGGGGCTATATCATCTATTTTATCAATATCGATACTTGTATGACTAATATTTCCTAATAAATCTTTTGCATATATGTAATATTTGCCATTATTGTAAACTGTTTCTGTTGTATTCACTTCTTGTCCATTAACATGTGTCCATTCACTTGGAGTTGTTTCAGTATTTGTTAAGGCATAACCAGCAAGTCCTGATTTATCATCTTTTAATGTAATATCAATGGTATTTGTTACTCCCCATTCACTACTTTTATTTAAAGAGATTGTAGGCCCTGTTTGATCTAAATATTTTAGTTCAATAGCTTGATCTTTGATATTACCTACCTCATCTTTAAAATAAATATGGGGTGTAATCTCTTTATTATATGTTTTTACTAATGTTACTTTCTTACTTGGTATATCAACACTTGTATAACTACTTCCATCTTCACTATATTCTATAATATCTTTCTCTTTACTTTCACCTATTATTTCAACTGTTTCACTTACATTACTATACTCTATATCTTTACTTGTATAAGCAATTGTTATTTCATTATTTAAATTTTCTTCTTCTGTATATACTGATACTACACTTATCTTACTTTTAAATGTAGCACTCATAACTTCATCTAATGCTGGTGTATCATAATCCATCCATAATTTTAAATTATAATTTACTGAATCATTACTACTACCTTTTGGACTTAATGATCCACTCGTTAATTTAAATGAGGCATCAGCATTTTTTAGTGTTGGTGTAACTCCTTGATAGGTATTTAATACTTTTGGTGTTCCATCATTTAATGATATTTTTATATATTTATTATTTAATCTTTTTGTTATTGTATCATCTAATATATCTTCTAAGTTTACTTGATACATTGCATATGTATCACATGTATTTTCTATAGTAAAAGAATAACTACTACTCTTTAATCCTTCTTCATCTGTTATTGGATGCAAATCATTTAATGTAATAGCCTCACTTTCATTAGTAATATTTACTTTAAAACATTTACTACTGGCCATATTATTATCATTTTGAATACTCCCAAAACGCCAATAAGAAAAACTAACACCTAGCAAAGATATTATTAATATAAGTATGAAAATAAGAGAGATTGTTCTAAAATTTAATTTAGAATACCCCCCCCCCAATGTATTTTTTCTGTATCTTCATTTTGAACCTCCTACTTATTTTATTAAGATAATTGTACAATAAAAATTGATTGTATTGCAACTACTTTTATTCAGATTAAATTTAATAAAAAAGAACAACAACCTAAATTGCTATTCTAAATTTTTACTAACATAACATAAAAATCCATTTACTTTTCTAAAATAATAGTTGTTGGTCCCATATTTACAAGTTCTACTTGCATATCCGCCCCAAAAACACCGGTTTCTACTAAAACATTTTCTTTTAATTTCCCATTAAATATTTCATATAACTTTATTGCTTCTTCGCCTTTTAAGGCTTTAATATAACTAGGTCTATTGCCTTTAGAAGCATCACCATATAGTGTAAACTGAGAAACCGATAAAATAGACCCACCAGTATCTTTAACGCTTTTATTCATAACCCCATGTTCATCAGGAAAAATCCGTAAATTAAGAACTTTATTAACCATATAATCAATATTCTTTAAAGTATCATCCTGTGTAAATCCTACTAACAACATTAATCCTTCATCTATACTACCAACTACCTGGTTATCTACCGAAACACTAGCCTTACTTACTCTTTGCACTACTACTTTCATATTCTTCTTGCCTCAATTACAAATGTGTAACTATACAAACTAGCAATAAAATCATCTAAAGTATTTTTATCTTTTACTTTAACAATTATTTCATAAGTTGTTTTATCATTACCATTCTTTGTTTTAAAAGAATCAACATAAATATTCTTAGCTGTTGCCTTACTTATAATATCTAATAAATAATTCTTATTTTTATCTGTTTCAACAGCAACACCAGTATAATAAACACTATCTTTGCTATTCCAAGCAACGTCAACAAATCTACTCTCCCGTCCCTTGATATTTACACAATCACTTCTATGAACACTGACGCCTTCCCCTTTGGTAATAAAGCCCTTTATATCATCACCAAATACTGGTCTACAACACTTAGCAAGGCTTGTTAATATATTTGTTTCTCCACCTACTAAAATATCAGAATTAACTGGTGTATTTTTACTCTTTCTATTTTCTACCTTTTCTAAGTAAACGTCTCTGACGTCCTTTTTATCTTCAGTCACTAAACTTATTATATATGTAGCCGTAAATCTTAAACTACCAATTGAAAAATATATATCATCCAAAGTCTCTAATTTAAGTTCTTTACAAATATTTTTAACATTTTCATTACTTAAAATTTCATCAAAAGAAAGTTTCTTCTTTCTAAGTTCATTTTGTAAAATAGTTTTACCTTTTTCTGTATATATTTCTTTATCTTGTTTACTAAAATAAGCCTTTATTTTATTTTTAGCATGACTACTCTTTACAAAATTTAGCCATTCTTTAGAAGGCGTTCCCGTAGGACTTGTTCTAACTCTTACAATATCATCATTATGTAATTCATAGTTTAATGGTACACTTATATCGTTTACTAAAGCTTGTACAGTTTTATTACCAACGTCACTATGGATCCGGTAAGCAAAATCAAGTGGTGTTGACCCTTTAGGTAGTTCTAAAACATCCCCCTTAGGTGTAAATACATAAATACTATCATTTAAAGCTTCTTCTTTTAAACTATTTTCAAATTCAATATCAGATAAATTATCATTTGCTTCAATTAAATTTCTTAATATTTCTAGTTTTTGTTCCATGATATTTTTCATGTAATGTTTTTCTTTATAAGCAAAGTGACTAGCTACCCCTTTTTCTGCAAATTCATCCATTTCTTCTGTTCTGATTTGAATTTCATAACGATTGCCATCACTACCAAAAACCCCTGTATGTAAACTCTGATACATATTAGCCTTAGGATTAGCAATATAATCTTTAAAACGTCCTGGAATCGGTCTATATTTAGCATGAATAAGACCGATACTTAAATAGCATTCACTTACCTTTTCCACAATTACTCTAAGGGCTAATATATCATAAATATTTTCCCATTTCTTGCCATTATTAAGTTTATTATAAATACTATAAACACTTTTTACTCGACTTTTAATTTTAAAAGGAATATTTTGTTCCATTAAAATCTCACTAATACTTTCTTCCATTTCCGTTAAACTATCTTTTAGTTCACTTTCAGTCGCATTAAGTCTTTCTAAAATATCCGCATAAACATCTGGTTTACTATATTTTAAACACAAGTCTTCCATCTCACCCTTTATTTTATATAAACCAAGACGATGGGCTATCGGTATTAAAACTGTCATAGTCTCATTTACTTTTCTTTTACGGTCTTCGGCATCTAACGCATCAGCTGTTCTTAGGTTATGTAAGCGATCAGCAAGTTTCAAGAAAAGTACTCTTACATCTTCACTCATACCAACTAAAATTTTTCTTAAATTCATCGCTTGATATTCCGAATCATCTTGTAACTCCAATCTGTTTAATTTAGAAATTACACTTACAATATTAGCCACCTCACTACCAAAAAGACTTTCTATTTCTTCTTTAGTAGCCCCTGCATGATTAATTGTCTCATGAATTAAACTAGCCGTTATAGTAACTGCATCAACATTTAGATCAAGTAATATTAGAGCTACTCCCAAAGGATGTGACATATAAGGTGTCCCATTAAGGCGGATTCGATCGCCATGCTTCTCTATTCCAAATTTATAAGATTTTTCTATCTCATGCATTTCTTCACCTGTAAAAACACTCGCACAAGCATCAATAAACTGGTGATATTCCCTATCTAAATCTAACATAAAAAAATTACTCCTTTTCTGCTTTCTTTGGTATTAAAAGTTTACAATGAATACCATGGTTTAATTTTTTTTTAAATACTAAAGCATCTTTGTAAGTCCCTGCTGCATACCCATAATGTGTAGGTATTACAAGTTTAGGATTAATAATATTACAAAGACTTGCTCCTTCCAAACAATCCATAGTATAGGTCCCCCCTATAGCTAAAAATAAAACATCACATTTAACACTTTTTAAATAACTTGTTACATCAGTATCTCCTGAAACACAATAAGTAAGGCCATCAAAATCAACGACATAACCTACCCAATCATTAGCCTTAGGATGAAAACTCTTATGTAAGTTATAAGCTGGAATTGTTTTAATTTCTAAATTTTTAAAACTATAAGTCATACAAGGTTTTACAACACATATATATTCTTCACTAATACCAATTGATAATAACTCTTCTACAATGTCTTTAGGTGTTATAAAAACCGTATTATCTTTTTTTAGTTCTAAAATAGATAAAAGTGAAAAATGATCATAATGCGGATGTGTAATAAATATATAATCAGCATCATGTTTCTCACTTCTTTCTAGGGGGTCAAAATATAAAACCTTACTACCACTTATCCTAATACTACTTTGCATATTAACACTAATTGGTTCCATTATTTTTCACCTCACTAAAAATAGTAAAACTATCAGTATTCAAAATATTATCAACCATCTCACCCAATGTAAGACCATTTTTATCTTTCCAAACATTCGTACATAAATAGTTCCAAAGTTCTGCCTCACTTATTATCATATGGGCTCTTCCCATCTCATTACATTTACATTTTAAAGCTGGTGTTAGTCTTTGATATAATTCACTTAAACTAGAAAACTTTTCATCATTCATAAGATTGTAATCCCTTCTAATTTTTTTCTTCTTACATAAATTATTATATAATAAAGATTTAGATTAGGAAAGTGATTATTTGCAAAAAGACACATTTAAAATATCCATACTAATTTTATTAATAGGTGGTTTTATTACCAAAATCATGGGTTTTGTTATCAAAATATTATTTACTAGAATGATTGGCAGTGAGGGTCTTTCCCTTTACACTCTTGCTATGCCTACTTATTCCCTTATGATAAGTATAGCTATTTTTGCTCTTCCCATATCTATTTCCAAACTAGTGAGTGAAGGTGGAAGAAGATCTAGTGACATAATTCTTTCTACTACCTTATTTATCTTACTATTTAACTTAATATTTATCATTATCTTCTTATTTCTAATTCCTTTTATAAGTGAATATCTCCTTCACGAACCAAATATCAAATTAATTCTTATTGCCATGCTTAGTACCTTACCATTTATAAGTATTTCTTCTATTTTAAAAGGCTACTTTCTAGGTAAATTAAAAGTCCTACCTAATACTCTATCTAATATAATAGAACAAACAATTAGAATTCTTTTTTTACTTTATCTCTTCCCTAAAATACTACTTATAAATAACTACTTAGGTCTATTATCTTTCATTTTAATAAGTATCATAACTGAAACAGTAAGCACTATTGTTTTTCTTCTTTTCCTCCCTAAAAAAACTAGTATTAATTTAAAAGAAAGAAACTTTGAACCATCTATTATTAAAGAGGTTCTAAATACTAGTATTCCTGCTTTATCTAGTCGTTTAATAGGTAACATCTCTTTCTTCCTAGAACCAATTATTTTAACTAATATCTTACTATTAATGGGTTATACAACTTCTTATATTCAAAGTGAATATGCCATTTTTAATGCCTATGTCATAGGTATTCTTACGATGCCTTCTTTCTTTATTGCAGCCATATGTCAAATACTAATACCTGAAGTAAGTAAATACAGTAGTCTAAATAATAAATTTATGTTAAAAAGAAGAATATCTCAGTCTTTAAAATACTCATTTATAATTGGTTTTATATCTTCTTTTTTAATTCTTATATTTAGAGATAATCTCTTAAATATTTTATATAAAACAACTAGTGGTTCTAATTATATATTGCTACTTGCGCCAGTATTTACCCTTTTTTACTTAGAAGCACCATTAACAAGTACCTTGCAAGCTATGGGTCACGCTAAAGAAAGTGCTAAAATAACTCTTATAGGTAGCACAATAAAACTAAGTACTATGGCCTTAACCTCTCTTTTAAAAATAGGTATGTATTCTCTTTTAATTAGTGAAATAGTAAATATCTTCTATGTTGTTATAAAAAGTGCTAAAACATTAAAAAAAGAACTTTAATCTAAAAGTCCTGGTAATATTTTATTTTCATAAGGATAAACAATAATATCTCGTTTATCATTATTATTTATTATTTCAATTATATACCCTTCATTATTTTTATTTGGTTTATGAAAATAAAAGGTATCATCATCACTTGTAGTATTAACCTCTTTCATATTCTTAATTAAGTCATCAATACTTAAATATTTCTTTTCTAAAACATCACTTAAAAAAGCAACAGTAGAACCATACTTTATATAAACCTCTTCTACACCATCTAAATAATATGTATCATTATCTAAAGTTAAATATTTATGTCTCTTGTCTCTTTTTTGTAACTTTAACATAACAGAATAATCTTCATAATCTTCTACTTTAGAAAGTCTTTCATTAACTTGAATATCATATAAGTATTTTTGCATTGCAAGAGATGTAAGAATAAGGGCAAAAGACAAAATAATAAAAAACAAAACAAACAATTCTCTTACTTTTTTAGTCATTTTTTTTGTCATCTTAACACCGCCCTCCATACAAAACGTATTATAACAAAATATCTCCAAAAGAAAAAGATGAAAACGGCAATATTTTTATATTTTTTTATCATATTTAATTATACTATCAAAGAAAAAAAGATATGCCCCTAACATATCAATTTCCTAAAACAAATGGGTCCTCTTTTGAACCACTTCCAGACGCAATTTTTACAGATGATTTTAAATATACAGTTGGAAAAACATCAGCGCCAATACCAGAAGTGGTCTCTTCCGAAAGGCCATCATTATCTATGTTATATTTACGCCTAGCATTACTTGCAGGACTTGGGGAAACACATTGCCAAACAAGAAATACTTGAGTTGCCTTACTATACACCTCATTTGCTGATGAAATAGTCCACTGTGGTGGCAGAAACGAATCAAATATCCAATTATTTATTACACAATCTTCAAATCCAGTAACAATTTGTTGATTAGTGTTAGACTCAAAATTTTTACTCCAATGACTAAGATTACCATTTAAACACGTTGCTCTGTCTGTAGTACTGCCGCCACTTGTCGCATATCCATAGTCACTCGAATACATAAGTCCAACTAAACCGGTCCATGTCGTTGTTCTTTCTACTGAGTCATTGCAATAATCGCCACTTGTGCAAATTTTACCAATATTCTTGCTTCTCTCTAACTGATAAAATTCTGAAGCATTCATATTTTTATACGTATACGTTGTTCCATCATTTGCACCAGTATTCCATACGGCATTACCTATTAATGACTTCAATTTACCATTTATGCCTCTATTTGTGAAATCACAACTTGTTGTTTTATTATTGGAAGAGTAATAGCATGTACCATTTTTATTATTCCAATATAATGAACCACCAATTTCTTCATTTTCATAACCTGGATTTAAGAGCTTCATTAAATCTGCTTGGCTCCATTCATTGACACCATTGCCACTATTAACACTTGAGTCACTTGTGTCCCATGAATACTCGCCTATTGAATCATTTCTTATCAATTTTAATCTGTCACTCTTGTTGCCGGTACCATCATCTATATCTTTCATTGTACCGATAATACGCCATAAAATTGGTGTACCTTTAGGTACTAATGTACAATTAGCAGAATAAGTACTGGAATGAGTGCATTTATCTAAACTAGAATACTCCCTATAAGAAGAAGTATCAGAACCGTTATAACCATAATAAACATCACTTGTATATTCTTCTCCTTCTACTCTGACATAATTATTTGGATTCGCTCCGATATATCTTGTATTGCCATAGTCATCTACTGCTAAATTAGTTGTGTCAGTTTCAGCTAATGTTTCAATTTGACATGCAGCTGTATTTGGATTTAATTCACAATATTCAGGAGCACTTTCAGCATAACTTGCGTTTACTGTTATCTTAGAAATAAAGGTATTATTTTGGACTCCTTCTGTTTCACCAGTAACATTTTCATCTAACCATAATCTTAAATAATAGGTTTTACTTTCTTTAGCATTTAAATAACTCATTTTAATTTTATAGGCTGTACTTGCATTACTAAGTGTTTTTGTTGTTACATCATAACTTGATACTAAGGCAGGTGTCTCATCATCTAACATTAATTTTATGTAATCCATATTTGTTAATGTTGAATTATTTAATATTTCTAAGTTAATATCATATTTAACGTATGTATCACAGTTGTTAGTTATTGTAAATTCATAAGGTGTTAATTTCTTTCCTTCTTCATCTAATAAAGGATAGGCTTTTTCAATACTAATATTATTTTGATCTGTAAAAGACACATTAAAGCATGTGGCTGTAATTGTATTATTATTTGTACCACTAAGTGTTATATGCCATAAAGCATAACTTACGCCTACTAACCCTATTAATATGCCAAGAGCTAATAATATTTTTTTTGACCAACTTTTCTTACTATTCATAACCAATACCTCTATTCTAATATATGTCATCATTGTACCCTCCTCCCAAAAGAATTGTCAAGAAAAAACTTTTATCATTAATAGAATTGTATTCCTTATCAATTCATGATAAAATTATTAAAGAATAAAAGGATTGGTGACTAGTATGTTTACAGAATATGATTATCAAAATCAACCTATAGTAGATATAGTTAATAATATGCTTATTGATGCTGCTAGAAAAAGAGCAAGTGATATTCACTTTGATCCTACGCCAACAATTTTAAATGTTCGTATTAGAGTTGATGGTGAATTGATACTTTATGCAACTGTTCCAGAGGCTGTTAAGAAAAACTTAGTAACCAGAGTTAAAATTATTTCTGGTATGAATATCACTGAATCACGTATTCCGCAAGACGGCGCGATTAAAATGCAAGTTGATGGCAAAGACTTAGATCTTCGTGTTTCTACCCTACCAATTGTCTATGGTGAAAAGGTCGTTATTCGTCTTTTAGATTATAGTTCAACACTAAGTACACTAGAATCCTTGGGTTTCTCTGATAAAAACTTAGAAAAAGTCAAAAAAACAATGGCTAAACCAAATGGTATTATCTTAGTTACTGGTGCTACCGGTACTGGTAAATCAACTACTGTTTACGCTATGCTCCAAGCTCTAAATACAATTGAAAGAAATATTATTACTGTTGAAGACCCAGTTGAAATGAAACTATCTGGTATTAACCAAGTACAAGTTATGAGTGAAATTGGTCTTACTTTTGCTAGTGCACTTCGTTCAATCTTAAGACAAGACCCTGATATCATCATGATTGGTGAGATAAGAGACAGTGAAACAGCCAAAATTGCTGTTCGTGCCTCTATCACTGGTCACTTAGTATTATCAACAATCCACACTAATAACTCGCTTACCACTATTGAAAGACTTACTGATATGGATGTAGAAAGATACTTACTAGGTTCAGCTCTAGAAGCTATAATCTCCCAAAGGCTATGTAAAAAACTATGTCCTAAATGTCGTTCCGAAAGAGAAACAACTCCTTATGAAAAAAGAGTTTTTAAAGAAGCGCTTGGCATGGATATTGAAAAAATATATAAACCTGTTGGTTGTGATTCATGTTACAAAGGTTATAAAGGACGTATTGCTCTTCATGAGGTTTTACTACTTAACCAAGATATCAGAGACGCTATTGTAAATAACACTCCAAAAGAACAAATAAGAGAATTGATCTACAAAAGTGGCAATACTACTAGCTTACTTGATGATGGTTTAATCAAAGTTATCAATGGCTTAACCAGTTTTGAGGAAGTTTTAAGAGTAATTGACGTCGAAGATGATTTAGGTGAAGAACAAAAAGAACTTAAAAATGCCATCTATGGCAAAAAACTTGATGAAAATAAATCTATTGAAACTCTAGATATTTAAAAAGAAAGAAAAAATTTAAATCTTTCTTTTTTTAGAATATATATTATATTTACACATAAAATTAATTAAAAAGGAGATAACCATGACATTAAAATTAAATAATAAAAATATTGAAATTACTATTGCCAAAGATTTTAAAACAAGACTACTAGGCCTTATGGGCCAAAAAAATATTCAAAAAGGAATTCTTTTTCCCAATTGTAACGCGATTCATACCTTTTTTATGAAAGAAAATATTAATGTATTTGGTCTAAATAAAGACAATCAAGTTATCTTTATTTATTTAGACGTTCCTAAAAACAAAATTGTCAAAGTAAGTGATGACTCAAAAAAAACCAGCATTCTAGAGTTACCTAAAAATGTTGGTACCTCTTTACATGTTGGTTCAGTTTTAAAGTTTAAAGACTAATCTTTAAATTCAAAAATATAATCTAAAATTTGGACCTCATCGCCTCGTTTTGCTCCAAGTCGTTCTAACTCATCCTCAACGCCCATACCTTTTAATTTTCTTGCAAAACGCATAACTCCTTCTTGTTCTGTAAATCTTGTCATAGCAAATAATTTTTCAATTTCTTTTCCTCTTAATACCCATATACCATTCTCTTTTGTAATTGTATATGGTTTTTCATTTTTAAATTTATAAACAATGGTACTTTCATAATCTTCTTCTGTATATAAATCTGTACTTTCAATTTTTTCTAAAGAAGCACTAAGCCCATTCATTAATTCATCTAAGCCTTCATTATTTATTGCACTTACAGCATATACTTGTTTATCCGGATATTTAGCTTTAAATCTTTCTAAATTTTCTTTAAAGTCTGGCATATCCATTTTATTGGCTACAACTATTTCTAACTTATTAGCTAAATCATCATTATAATTAACTATTTCTTTTCTAATAATTTCATAGTCATCTATCGGATCTCTTCCCTCACTACCAGCCATATCAAGAACATGAGCTAAAATTCTTGTTCTTTTGGCATGTTTTAAAAAGCGATCACCAAGACCAACACCTTCACTAGCTCCTTCAATCATTCCTGGTAAATCAGCTAGAACAAATTTTTGACCATTTTTAAGATTTACTACCCCTAAGTTAGGCGTTAAAGTTGTAAAATGATAGGCCGCAATTTTAGGCGTCGCACTAGAAACAGCCGCCAAAATAGAACTTTTGCCAACACTTGGCATTCCGACTAATCCCACATCTGCTAACACTTTTAATTCACATTTAATATATCTAACCTCTCCAGGTTCACCAAGCTCTGAAAACTCTGGTGCTGGTTTTTCATGTGTTGCAAAAGCTACGTTACCACGGCCTCCGCGTCCACCTTCTGCCACAACTAACTCTTCTTTATCATGCGTCAAATCAGCCATCACAAGTCCTGTATCATCATCTATAACAGTTGTGCCAAGTGGTACTTTAACTACAATATTATCAGCATCTTTTCCTTTTCTATTTTTTCCTTTACCATTCATTCCTTTATCGGCTTTCATAATTCGGTGATACTTTAAATCAACTAAGGTCTTTAAATCTTTAGATGCTACAAAAATAATGTCGCCCCCTTTACCACCAGAACCACCATCAGGCCCCCCCATCGGAATATATTTTTCTCGTCTAAAAGACGTACAGCCATCGCCACCACGACCAGCATAAAGTTCCATTTTTACTTCATCAACAAACATTTTAGCCGCCTCCTTTTGTTTCTATTATTTTACTTGAGTTTTAAAAAACATTCAATACTTTTATTTACTCCAATATAAAAAGTAGGTTATTTCCTACTTATTGCATCATTTTTTTCTCTTTTTAATTTTTCAGAAGATAAATTATAGTACTTAGTAGCATATGCTAAAACAAAGACCATTTCTTCTTTTGAAGCTTTACCATATTGAAAACTTTCAATTTCACCATTATCACGCATAATTTGCCGCATATCATCAAAACTCATTTCATTATCTATAACACAATTAGCCACATATGAGCCATTTTCTAAACAAACACCTGTTCCACTAGCCATAAAATAATCAAGAAACGCCGATTTTTTATGAAATGTTTTTAGAGCTACACAACTAGAATCCATTCCCTTATAAATAGTACCTATCTTATACTTATTATTGCCAATAACTTTTTCAAAGCAATTAATTTTCTTAAATAGGCCAATATGTCCATCGTCATGCGTACAAATAACTACCTGACTTACATCTTCTAAACTAGGTACAATTTCAATCTTTCCTTGTGGATTTAACTCGTTATATAATCGAACGGTTTCTTTTAATTCTTTTAACATTGTCTCTAATTTTTTTAATCTTTCTTCTTCACTCATTTTTAAATTCCCTTTCAATACGCCATTTATTTTAGCATAATACTTAGAAAAGTCAATTGAAACCAAAAGAGTTTATTCTCGTTTCATTTTTTTAAAATACTCTTCTTTTAAGTAATCACTAGTAAGATGCGTATATATCTGCGTTGTTCCTAGTTTTTCGTGCCCTAATAGCTCTTGCACTGTTCTAATATCTGCTCCGTGTGTAAGAAGACTGGTCGCGAAAGTATGCCTTAGGGTATGCGGTGAAATATGATGATTTATTGAAACCCTATCAATCCAATCATAAACAATTTGTTCTGCACTTCTTCTTTTTAATCTATAACCGCTAACATTCAAAAATAAATAATCCGTATCTTCCTTCTTAATCTTTTCTCTTACTATTAAGTAATCTTTAAGGGCCTCCCGAGCATACTCCCCAAAATACACAATTCGTTCCTTTTTGCCTTTTCCAAGTATTCTAATACTACCATCATTAAAATCAATATCATTTTCTTTAATATTGATAAATTCGGATATTCTAATACCAGTTGCGTATATAACCTCAAATAAAACACGAGTTATCGCATTCTTTGGTTTTTCATCTTTTGGAAAAGCAAAAATCTTATCTATTTCTTCATCATTTAAAACATTAGGTAACTTCTTCTCTAATTTAGGATTCTTAATTAACTTATATATATTAGTCTTTATAAGCCCTTCTCTTTTCAAATAATCATAAAAGCCTCTTAAAGCACTTAAATGCCTTGCAACAGAAACTTTTTTATAACCTAAATCATCTAAATATTTTAAATAAGCATATATTTCATCTTTACTAATTATAAGATAATTAATCTTTTTTTCTTTTAAATAAGATGAGTACTTAGTAAGTTCTATTAAATAAGAATTAATAGTGTTTTCTTGATACCCTCTTATATATTTTAAATAATCTAAATATTCTTTAACTAATTTTTCCATATGACCTCTTAATAAATATACCAAATATAAAAAAAGTCGTCAAATAAGAGTTTTTTTAGTATTTTTTTATAAAAAGACTATAACCCCGTGCTATAATAAGGTTTAAGGAGTGATTAACATGATGACTTTACAAATTATAGTCAATAAAATTTTAACATATATATGTAAACTATTTAAAAAAAATGGTACCCAATTTCCTGGTTCTATTAGTTACAATATGAATCAGCGTGTCCTAGAAAAAATAAAATATCCTAAATATGTTATTGGTGTTACTGGTTCTAGTGGTAAAGGAACAACTACTAACTTTATTTATCATATTTTAAAAGATGCTGGTTTAGACGTTGTTTATAATGAAAGTGGTAGTAATGGTATTCGCGGTATTACAACTCTTATTTTAAATAATTGTACTATCTTTGGTCGTTTTAAACATGACGTTTTACTACTTGAATTAGATGAAAAACACTTGCATTTAGCGTTTGGCAAAAATAAGATGACTCACTTGGTTGTAACAAATATTACAAGAGATCAACCAGCCCGTAATGGTTCTCCTGATATAGTATATGACGCAATATTTAATGCAATTGATGAATCAACCACGCTTATTTTAAATGCTGATGACCCAGGTCTTATGAAATCTAAAGAAATGTTCAAAGGTAAAGTTATTACCTATGGTGTTGCCAAAACTAGTCTTTCTTATAACAAAAAAGATAACTTTAGTTTAGATAACGCTTATTGTCCAGTATGCCATAGAAAACTAATTTATTATTATTATCATTATGGTCATATTGGTTCATATTATTGCCCAGGCTGTGACTTTAAAAGAGGTAATCCTGATTATTTAGCTAAAAACGTTGATTTTAAAAATAAAACATTTACTATTGATAATGAAACCATTTCTTTAAATAAAAACTTTTTATTCACTGTTTATGCTGAGGTTGCCGCCTACGCTTTATGTAACTCTATTGGCATTAAGAAAAACAAAATCTTATATGCTCTAAATAAAGATAAAGTTAGTACTAAACGAGGTAAAGAATTAAAACTTTTAGATCGTGATATTACGATGCTTGAAAGTAAAAATGAAAATGCTTTAAGTTACTATCAAAGTCTTAAATATATTGCCGAAGCTGATGGCGAAAAAACCGTTATCTTAGGTTTTGATAATGTTTCAAGAAGATACAAATATAATGATTTATCTTGGTTATGGGACGTTGACTTTGAATTATTAAATGAAGAATCTATCAAGCATATTGTTTTAATTGGCCGTTTCAAATGGGACATTTTAGTCAGATTAAACTATGCTAAAATAAAAGAAGATAAAATTATCATGGTCGATGATCTAAATGACATAAATAAAATCCTTTTAAATGAAACTAAAGGTGATATTTATACAATGGTTTGCTTTGATATGACGTCTGTTTTAAAAACAAAATTTAAGGAGGCCGCAAATGGAAACGATTAAAATAGCCCATTTATACTATGACTTAATGAATCTTTATGGCGAACATGGAAATATACTTGCCCTTGCACACCACTTAGAAAACCATAAAGTAAGAGTTATTACTCATTACTTATCGGTAGAAGATAACATTGATTTTTCTAAATATGATATTTTCTACATTGGCAGTGGTAATAAAGAAAATTTCTTATTTGTTTTAGATAACATGTTGAAGCATAAAAGTGAATTTATAAAATCTTACAAAGAAAACAAATTCTTTATTATTACTGGTAACGCTTTAGATTTCTTTGGTAAAGCCTACTACACTAAAGATGATATCAAAAAAGAAACCCTCGGATTATTTAATTATGAAGCCCATGAAACTGATTTTCGAATTGTCGGCGAAACCGTGGCCACAATGAAAAACTTTCAAGAAGAAATTATTGGTTTCCAAAATCGTAGTTCCGTTTTGAAATTCGTTAAAGACCCCCATCTATTTGATATCAAATCTGGTACAGGCTACCAGCCAAAATCTCCTTCTGAAGGCATTCATAAAAACAATTTCTATGGTACATATATACTTGGTCCCATTCTAATTAGAAATCCTTATTTTACTGAATACTTAGTAAAACAAATATTAAAAGAGAAAAAAATAGAATATCAAGAATATCATGATAAAAATGAAATCAAAGCTTATAATGAATATAAAAAAAATTTATTAAATGAAGACATATAAACACCATCTATATGTCTTTTTTATTTAATAAATTTACGACTTAATTTAGCCTCATTCCCATACCCGAAACGCATATCTTTTAAATATTGTCTGGCAAAATATAACTTATCTATTTCCCTAGTAAATATCAAATTAACAAATTCAATCATCTCTTTTAAATCTATTCCCTCATAAAGCATATAAAGAGAATTGCTTAAGACTAAATTTCTAACTTTCCAATCTAAAAAATCAATATCAATATCTTTTCTTTTAACAAACAATAATAGTTTTGTTGCCAGATTAACATAATTTTGCCAAATAACTGGTTCAAGTGTACCATTACCGCCTCTAAATTCAATTGTATTTCTAAAAGAATAAGTTTTAATATCAATCATATTAAGAAAATTAACCGCACAATACTTATTAGAAAATTTAAGTAAACTAAGTATTTCTTTTAAATTATCACATTTCATAATGAACTCCATATTATCATATAAAAAATGTTGTATTTGATTGGCATAATTTCTCATGCCAGATCGGCCAGTTAAATATTCTCCATACCAAAATCTTAATATTATAGGTTCATAGATCATGTAAGTTTTCAAAAAAATTTTAAAAGCATCAATATCCCCATCCAAGACATGAGCTCCTACGTGGACATGCCAACCAGAACATGGTGTTATTTTAGCGTGGTTTTTTCGCATCAATTCACAAACTATTTTTAGTTCTTCCCAAGTTTTTTCTTCATCTTTTAAAACAGGACTTACCACTTCAGCCCCCGAATAAACACTTAAATCAATGCCAGCAAGCCATTCTAAACCATTTTCCATAAGACTCTCTTTAATTTTACTACAATTAATTCGTTCGCTTTCAATTTCTATTCCAAATAAAACATTACTTGGCAAATTCAAAGTCTCTCGATACACAAGTTTGGTATTAAGAATTCTATTTAACTCATCTTTTTTTAACTGCATCATCATATACCCCTAAAGCATTAATATTTTCTTCAATCATCTGAAGATAATAATCAATCATTTCAAAATCATTCTCATCTAACTCATCATATTGTTCATCAATTTTTTTTACAAAATCAGCTATAAATAACGCATCTCCAAGCCCAAGCATAAAGAAATTAAACAAAGTCATAAGTAAGAATTCTAAAGAGGCTAATAATACTTTCTTTTCATTTATATACATACGTTTTTGATACGTTGTATAACTAAGTCCCGAAAATTTCGTATCTCCTGTAACACATATTTCTTTTATTTCTAATAAACTATCCAATTCTTCCTTACTTAAAGTAAAATAATAATTTATTTTTTCTTTATTAAAATCCTGATAAATTGTTTGCTTATAAAATTGTTTATCATCTAATACGTAATATGGTTCAGTAAAGAGCATCTCATCATCACCATACTCTGTTGCACTACTCTTTTCTAAGCCTTCTTTTGTTATAACATTTTTTTCATAATCATAACTGATAACTCCTTTTAAAGTCATAGAAGACATGATTAAACTTAAAACAAAAGGATAGTAATTTTTAAAACCATATAACTTATTTACAATCTTACATATACATATATTTCTTACATTAAAAAACTTATAATGTTTCTTAATAAACAAAAGTCTTTGTTTTTCTTTTTCTAATTCTTTTTCTATATCCAAAATAAATACCCCCTAAATACAGTTAAATTTTACTTTTCTTATATTCCTCTCTTTCCTCTTTTGAATACTTACAACCACAATAATCCTGTCTATATAAATGATATTCTTTTGCTAAAATAATACTTCGTTTATACCCATCATGTTTTTTAAAATCACTAACTAAATATTTAACACCTTGCTTTTTCTCTAAAGCAAGACCAATACTATTAACATGATAAGCACTTTTATAAGGACTGACTGTTAAACTAGTGCCAAAATAATCAAAATGTTTTTTCTTAGCAGTCATAGCCGTTTTGGCAAGTCTTAAATGAAAGCATAACATGCATCTTTTCCCGCCTTCATGAGACTCTGCTAGGTCACACGCGAACTTAGAAAACTCTTCATTTTCATAATCGCAATCCAAAAATTTAATAGGTCTTATACTTTTATATTCTCTAAGTAATCTCTTTTGTTCTTCTTTTCTTTTTAAATATTCTTCATAAGGCTCAATATTAGGATTATAGTAAAACACTGTTATATCAAAATACTCACTTAATCTTTCAATAACCGCGGTTGAACAAGGTGCACAACAAGTATGCAAAAGTAAAGTGGGCCTTTGCCCACCAAAAGAATTAATAATCTCCATCATTTTTTTATCATAATTAACTTTTTCCATCTTTTACTTTTCTCACCCTTTTACTTATCTCTTTATTATTCATAAGTTCTTGTTGTAACTCATAAATTGTATACAAAAATAAATCTTCCTCACTAACATTACGCTTACCAAAAATATTTTCATATTCTTCATAAGTAAGAACCGGTATTTCTCGGTTAAGTGTTGTAGAATAAAGACTTATTGGTCTAAATGCACTATTAAAGGTAATTGTTACCTCATCATCTAAAACTTGTGTCCTACCTACAAAAACATTAAGAAGTCTTTCAACACCTGTCAAATTAGCATAAATAAACTTGCTTCTTTCTTTAGTTGAATAAAGAACCGTTATTCTATCATCAACATTTAGCACCAAATGATATCGGTCTAACACCTGGCACCCCCTTACCTTGAAACCTTCTATTAGTTTCATACCACCTTTACTAACATAATAATGTTTAAGCCATAAGGTATCTTCATAATATTCAAGTGCTAAAAACTCATGACTAGCAACTTGATAAATAAACTTATGATTCGAACTAAAACTAAAATGATTTTTACTTTTTAAATCAGTAAAATCAATACTGCGATCACTACTAACATTATAACGTTCTTCGTTATATATTATCTCTACACCTAAAATTAACTTTTTCAGAATGTAAACCCTCGCTTTCTTGTTATTAGAATAACACACAAACTACCCAAAGTCAAAAAAAGTAATGATAAATCTCTATACCACTACTTAAAAGTCAGAAACTTTTTCTTTAAGAATATATTATTTTACATTAAGATACTTATTACTTACATATTTAATTTTTGTTTTTTTTATTTACATATTTTGAATAATAGCTTTTACCACTACATATTTTTCCACAAACTAATATTACTTTTCCCATATCATCTCTTCCTTAATTTTTCAGCTTTATGAGTTCTTATATAAATTTCTTTTCTGCCTTTTTCTATAAAATCAGGTCTATTATTTTTAATTCCATATACAATAGTTTCTATTGGATAATATTGTTCTACAACATCTTGATATTCTTTAGCTTTTGAAATATCTATATTTCCATATAATCTTAATATATCTTCTCCAAAAGAAACACCAATTTCTTCTTCACTATCTTCTAGTAAATATATAAAATCACAATATTCATCTATAATTCCAGAATCTCCAAAATCAATTACACCACATAATTTATTATCATCATCAAGTAATAAATGATTACAACTAAAATCATTATGGCATAAACATTTTCTTCCATCAAATATTGTTGTACTATGTAATCTTTGCATAAAATCTTCTGCATATTTCTTTTCAATATCAGTTAGACTATCATAAATAGTATCTCTTAATAATTGATATTCTTCTAAAACATTTTGTTTGTTATCTATTGTATAAGAACTTATTTCACTATAATCTAAATCGTGCATTTGTCTTAAAAACATAGCAATATCTTTTTTTAACAATTCTTGTTTATCTTGTGGTAGAGAAAAATATATCTCTGGTGTTAAAAATGTTCCTCTAATTTCTTTATACCCTAATATAGAAATATCATCACTTATATACGAATATTCAATATTAGGAATATTTATTGTTGTATTCAATTTTTTATTTAAAAAATCATATATTGCTTTTTCTTTTTCATATCCTTTTTTCTTATTAGCACTAAACTTTATTTTAAAAATATATTCATTATTTACAATGTATGCTTTACTGTCATATCCTTCGCCTATTAACTTTATACTATCAATATTTATATTACATTTTTCTTCTATAATCTTTTTTATATCCATTATTTTTTCTCCTTAAAATCATAAACATAAATAATTTCATCATCTGCTTTATTTATGCCTCCTGCCTTTTCATAGCATTTACAAGCAGATACATTACTTCTATTCGTTATCAAATACATTTTATAACAGTTAATAGTTTTAGCATAATCACGAGCAAATGATATTAAACCTGTTCCATAACCTTTTCCTTGATACTCTGACATAACATCAATGGCGTCAAGATAGAATACCTGGTGTTAGTATAGATATATAGACACAAAAGCAAACCCTACCACTTTATTATTTGTTTTTGCAATAAATCCAAAATTATTATTTTCATCCATAAACTTTTTTAAGACATCTATACTATATTTAGTATTTTCATCATCAATAAAATCTGGCATAAGTTCTAAATCTTGTTCTTCTAATAATTTATATTCCATCTATCTCAACTACAATTATTTTAATTTGTTTTGATTATCTTTTTCTAATTCAAATAGTCTTTCTAAAAGCATTTCTTTTGTTAAGAAATAAGTATATTTATATATATCATTTTCATCCATATCTTTATATGATGTCTTTATTGCACCATTCTTCAAAAATAACTCTTTGAGTTTTAAATCCTAAATGTTTATACATTTCCATCGCATTATCGTTAAAGTCCCAACAACAAAGTTCAACTCTATCGCAATTTTCTTCATTAGCTAAATTTCTTACTTTATTAATTAGTAATTTTGCTATTCCTTTACCTCTTTGATCCTCATCTACAGCAAGTTGATCTATCCACAAAACCTTACTTTTTTTCGCATTAATTTTATACATTATATAGCCAACCACAATTCCATCATATTCACAAACGATAATGTTATTATCGTTTTCAATAATGTTAATTAATTCATTTTTTAGTTCTTCGTCACTTTTAGAACTGCCAAAAATATCTGGTCTACACCTCAAATGTAAATTAAAAGCATCAATAAAAATATTAGCAAGGTTATTATGAACGTCTTGCAAGTTTGCTTTTCTTAATAACATACTATCACCTCCTACTTATTTAAACTAAACGATATCTTATCACTTGAAGAATCTAAATATAATGTTCCCTTCTGATTTTCTAATGAAGCAAATATTTCAATATAATTATCTAACTTATCCATATGAATTAAATTTACATAAACAATATTACCATCATTCATTCTAAGCACAAATCGTGTTTCATCAATTGTAATATCATTACTTTTCCAAGGATCATATTGTATTTCACTAATAAGCATTAAAACATCTCTTTTTATTTGTGATAACTTACTAATAAACCTTTCATAGTAAGGCTCTGGTACATTATTAATTAAAATAGGTACACCATTATAATTACTAGAATCTATCTCCTTACCACTCATCAAAACTAATTTTCCTGATGCTTTATTATAAAACAAAGGTTTATCTTCTGTTATTTCTAATTTTAACACCCCAAATAAACTACGATGTATTTTTACATTACTAACATAATCTAAATTTAAAATATCTTTTTTTATATCATCATATCTTTTACTAAAAAGCTTAGGATAAAATTGATACTGACTAGCCATAATAATCTCATTATCACTTACGACTTCATTTCCTGTAATAATAATCTGTTTTGTTGGAATATTTAGAATACCACTAACTAATAAAGAGCAAACACTTAAAAAGATTAAAAACTTAAAAAATGTTTTCCATTTAAACCTTCTTTTTATCACTTTCTTTTTTCTTATCATAATAGCCCCTTAATTTCTCTTACAATATCTTTTTAATTTCCTTATATATAATATTAGCACTATCGCTAGTCTTTAAAAGATTCATATTGCTTTCTAATTCTTCTCTTTTTTTCTTATCAAATAATACTAAATTAATCATTTTCTTTAAACTATCATTATTAACATCTTTTTCTTCTAATAACAAAATACAATTTTTTTCTTTTAATTCTAAAGCATTATAGTATTGATGATTATTAGCAACATATGGACTAGGTACAATGATAGATGGTACATGAATAGCCATAATTTCTGTTAAACTACCCGCTCCAGCTCTTGATATTACAGCTTGACTATCCTTTAACAAACCAGGTAAATTATCCATAAAAGGAAATACTTTTACATTTTCTATTTGCTTACAATCCTGAATAAACTCATCATAATAACTCTTACCAGTTATAAAACAAACTTGATAATTTTCAATTTTTTCTTGTTTAAAAAATTCTTTAAATTTATTGTTCAAAGACGTACTCCCTAAAGAACCAGCCACGATTACAAGAAGTGGTAAATCCTTGTTAAATCCTAGGCTCTCTTTTTTTATCCGTAAAGATGTTAGAGCATTAGAAGCACAAGGGTTACCAGAAGTAATAACTCTTTTATTGTTTTTAAAATATTTTTTAGAAGAATCAAAAGTAAGTAAAACTAAATCTGCATATTTACTAATAAACATATTACTTTTACCAGGTATACTATTTTGTTCATGAATGACTGTTTTAACATGAAGTTTATGGGCTGCTTTCAAAACTGGATAAGTAACGTATCCACCAACACCTATTACAACATCTGGTTTAAAATCTCTCATAATTTTCAAACACTTATGATAAGATTCTCTTATACAAAAAATATTTTTAATATCTCTTTTTATATCCTTACTTAAACCATATATTTCAATTTCTTCATACTTAATATTCTTCTTTGGAACAATATCTTTTTCCATTCTATTATGTGTACCAATATATAAGACATTTAAATTCTTTTCTCTTTTTTTAAATTCATCAATAATAGCTAACGCTGGATTTATGTGTCCCATTGTTCCCCCAGCTGAAATAATAATATTCATTCTATCAACATCCTTATATAACTATTATACTATAATTTTTTCTTATTCTTGAATTTCTTTTTCACTCACTGTCAACTTATTTATCTTTTTTAAAATTATTAATATTACAATATTTTCTATTATATAGATTGTCTCATTAACAATAATTAAAATAGCCATTAGTTCATTTATTTTTATTAAACTAGCAAAAGGGTTTAAAATCATTACAACACCAAGTACCATATTAATTAAAGCAAGTATAAAAATTACTATCCATGTTTTATTATGATATTCCTTTAAATTAAAACCAATATTTGCTCTTATACTACCTCGGTAAATTAAGTAGCCTCCTAAAATAAAGGCAATAAACTCTTTAATTACACTTGTTTTAAAGAAAGCTATAACACTCGCACTTATTAATATTAAACCGGCTTGTAAATTGTTTTTATATATTCTTTTTTCTTCTGGCGTCTTAAAATAAATTAGCATATCCATAATTCCTAAAAAGAAACCAATATAACCAAACATAGTAATAGAAGATTCTAAAAAGTTCTCTGGATTATATAAAAGAACTAAAGCAAAAACTATTAAAAGTAAACTTGCAATAAACGACTCCCAAACGCTCTTTTTAATACTTACTAATACAGTTTCTAACATATTATCCCTCTTTTACTACTAAATAATATTTCTTTTTCCCACGACGAATAATATTATATGTTTTATTTTCTAAATGATAATTTTCTTCATGAACAACAAGGCCATTTACAAGTATTGCGCCACTAGATAAAAACTCTCTTGCTTCTCTTTTAGATGCAGTAATACCACCACTAACTAAAATGTCAATTAAATCTTTATCTTCATAAGTGATAGTAGGCACGCCTTTAAAGACTTCTTTAATCTCATTATCTGTTAAGTTTTTTATGTTACCCGTAAATAAGGATTCACTTACTTCTTTAGCATGTAGAAATTCGCTTTCTCCTCTTAAATCAGTAATAATTTGTTTAGCCAGTTCTTTTTGAGCCATCCTTTGTTCTGGGGTCTCTTTATGACGAGCCATAATGGCATCTATTTCATCTAAGCTTAGGAAAGTAAACACTTTTAGATATTCTTCTACTTTACTATCATCAGTATTAATTAAGTATTGGTATAATTCATAACTACTAGTTTTATTTTTATCAAGCCATAACGCATTGCCTTCACTTTTACCAAATTTTTTGCCATTGCTATCAAGTATTAATGGCATCGTAAATCCATAAGCTTCACGGCCTAATATTTTTCTAATTAGTTCAATACCAGTCGTAATATTACCCCACTGATCACTTCCTTCAACTTGCATAGTACAGCCTAAATCTTGATACATATGTAAAAAGTCATACCCTTGAATTAACATATAACTAAATTCAGCATAAGTAATACCTGTTTCTAGTCTTCTATTAATAATATCTTTACTTAACATATAGTTAACATTAATATATTTACCAATATCTCTTAAGAAATCTAAGTAGTTGTAGTCTTTAAACCATTCATAGTTATTTACAAGACGAGCCGAACCATCAAATATTTCATCAATTTGTTTTCTAATACATTCAATATTATGATTTAAAACATCTATATCAATAATTTCTCTTTCACTAGTAGGTCTAGGGTCGCCTATTCTTCCCGTTGCGCCCCCACAAAGTAAAATTGGGTGATGGCCCATTTTCATTAATCTTTTAGCCGTTACTAAAGAACTATAATGGCCTAGGTGCAAGGAATCAGCCGTTGGATCTGTTCCCCAGTAAAATGTAACTCCACCTTTATTAATAAGTTCTTCAATGCCTTCACCTGCTACATCTTTAATTAAACCTCTTTTTTGTAATTCTTCAAAATTTGTCATTATCTCATCTCTCCTTTAAATAATCCATTTTCCATTATAACAATTTCTTTTTTATTTCTTAAGGTTGCTGTAATATTTAAATCATTAGTCCCGATAAAAAAGTCAACATGATTTATAGAATGATTAACACTTTTATGTAATTCTTCTTCACTCATAGAATACCCATTTTTACGGCATTCCATGAATCCATCCCCTAAAGCTAAGTGGCAACTTGAGTTTTCATCTAGAAGAGTATTCTTAAATAAAAAGTTCATTTTAGCAATAGAAGACGTATTATCAACTAAGGCTACCTCACCTAAATATTTACTACCTTCATCAGTATCTAAAATACCTTTTAAAGTAGCAAGTCCTTCTTTTGCCCCGTAATTAATAACTTGGCCTTCAGAAAACTCTAAATAAAAATCACTAATCGTAATCCCGTTATAAATAAGCGGCTTAGAAGCATACACAATTCCCTTTGTTAAAAAAGCAAGTGGACTTGAAAAAACCTCTTCAGTTGGCAAGTTAACTAAATTGCCTTCATCAGCTGCACAAAACAAATAATCTTCTGGTAAATATATGAATAAATCAGTTCCTAAACTATTCGTATAATGTAAGTGTGAAATATCTAAACTATTTAAGTAATCTTTTCTTTGATTAAGTTTTTTCAATTTATCATTCCAGATAGATGCTGAATCACTTTCTCTTGTTATGCCACATATAGAAAATAGCATATTCCATAACTCATCTACTGTAATATTAAGACTTTTTGCCCAATAAGGATTTGGAACCGCACTAATATTCCACTTTAAAGAACCATCAAGTTGCATACGCCTGTACAAACTAATACTGCTTTGTTGATACGCATTAACACAACTTAATAAGGCATCATCAATCCCAGAAAAATAATCAGGCATTGGCGAAGAAAGACTTAAAAAAGCATAACCAGATTTTGCTAATTCATTATAAATTGTTTTATCAAAATTTTCATCTTTAATTAAATACTCATAATCTTTACTCATTAATAGTTCTCTTTGCCTTTGATAATCATTAATATAAGTTTTTACGATTAAATGCATATTACTTGCTTCATCTATTAAAATATCAATAAAATCTATAATCTCTTTAGAACCAATAATAAATACTTTATCATCATTTTTTAATTGTAAACAATATTCTAGTAAAAAGCGAGCATATTTTCTTTTTAAATTATCCATCATTTCCTCCTAACAAAAAAAGATTCCATCAGTAGGGACGAATATGCCGTGGTACCACCCTAATTCATAGAATCTAACTATCTTTATTTTGAATGTAACGTATATCTTACGCTTTGACTCCACTGGTTGTAAGGCAGCATCATCATCAACATAATCATTGTATCAAAAAATTTATTATTAAGGCAAGATTTTTTTAATTGTTCTTGTCATTCTATTTCTTTTCTCATTTTTCAAATTATTTTTATAAGTTCTTAAAGCTCTAACCTCTTTAGCTCTAGAGCCATCAATTAATGTTTGCAATTCTTCCCCAAAATTATAATAAAGAACACTTTTAATTTGATTATCTACCTCTTCTTCACTAGCTTCTCTAAGAATAAATTCTTCTTCATGTTCCATCAATGGCACATCTCCTATTTTACTAACAGCAAAAGCAACTAGCATTCTATCTGTTTTACCCTCAACTAAAGATGAATACTTAACGATATTAGCATTACTATCATATTCATTTCTATTCAAAACATTTTCAATCTCTAAAATAACACACGGAATATCAATATCCGTTCCTACTGCAGTAACATGATGCTTAGCCCCTTCTCTTTTAACAATAATACTATCTTGCACAAAAAACTTTTCATTTGGTGTAAAAATGCCATCAACAGATGAATAATATTTATGAAACTTATCGCCTTGTATTGCTACCTCATCATCAGGAATTAAACACAAACTCATTTTATAATACTTATTTTTTTCCATTAAAGCCATAATTTTCCTCTTTCCTTGTATCAATTATTATAACACATTGTATGAATAATACAAGAAATTTAGAAAATCAACTAAATTAGTTAATTGACATAAAAAATTAATATATTATATAATTCTTATGGAGGTATGAGATGGAAAGAAAAAGAATTGAAATTGAAGCAAAATTTCCTTTGTATAATAAAAAAGAAACATTATCAAAATTAAAAAAATTAGGTCAAACAACCGAAGAAAACAATTATCAAAAAGATATATACTATACACCAGCACACGAAAATTTCCTTGAAAAAAAACCTATTTCAGAATGGCTTAGAGTAAGAGATACAAAGGAAGAAAAAACCATTAATTACAAAAACTGGGGTAATCATGATGGTAATAATAAAATTTCCTGTAAAGAAATTGAAGTTGGAATTGATGACTATAACGGAATGCTTGAAATGTTAAATGCCTTAGATTTTAAGCAAATAATAGTTGTTGAAAAAACAAGAAATTCATTTGAATATAATAATATTATTATATCAATTGATTCCATAGAAAACTTAGGAGACTTCATAGAATTAGAATTCAAAACAAATTTATATGATAACGAAGATGAGAGTATGAAATATATTATGGATACTATAGAAGAATTAGGCATTAAAGTTGGAAATCAAATATTTGCAGGATATCCACAACTTGTAATGGAAAAAAATAACTGTATTTAGTAACATAGTGATTTTAGACATAGCTGTGCTTCTTTCTTATTTAATAATGAAGCTCCTGATACTATGGTTTCTAAATATCTTGGGCATTCTAATTCAAGTGAAACATTAAACACTTATTTTCACTTATTTAATATAACATCTTCTGAAGTAATTAATATGATCAATCGAGCTAGAAGCACTGTGGAACACTAGCTCTTTTTTGTTAATATGACTCTACAAGTGGCTCCAGAATATAAAATCATTGTTTTTAATAAAACGAAAAGACTTAGTTTTCCCTTATTTTACTAAGCCTTTTTTAATTTCTTATTATATTTTTGCCTACACCCAACTTGGCATATTTTAATAATAAAATTACATTTTTTTAATTTTAATACCTAGTACACCATATTTAGATTGTTCTTCTGGCAAATAATATTCTTCCATATCTTTCGGATCAGCTATATCATCTTCATCATATCCCATTGCTACCTTATCAAAATGTTTATATAATTCTTCGAATGATGGATAATGATATAAGTTTGCGATTTCAACTAACATTTTTTCGCTGTTAGTTCTATTAGTAAATTCTATTAAATCCTTAATTTTTAGCAATTGTCTTTTTTCATCATTTAATCTTAATTCTATAGTCTTTGTTCCATTTTTTATTCGTTCAAATGATCCATTGTTTAATTTCATTTCATGTTTCATATTGTTTACTTCCCTTACTATATTTTCTTTATCATTGTTTCCATTCTTGCATGATAATCTTTTTTAGTATAAAAATTTTTACCAATATCATTGTAGGCGAATACATCAACTATTACATATTCACATCCAACGGATTTAAAGTATTCTTCCATTTTATTTATTAGTTCTTGACCTATGCCTTTACTTCTAATTTTATTTGTAACGATTAATTCTGTAATTTCTCCTCTTTTTGGACATTTATAGTCTAGATAATCATATTCATCATATGGGAATATGCAACCCATGATTAAGCCAATTGCTTTATTATTTTCTAATGCCAAATAACATTTACCCTTGTTCTTATTAACTTTTTCTAAATCTAAAACTGCCATTTTTTCCCTATATTCAGGATGAACTTGATCCAAATGATCTTTATCTATTGATACAATATACTCTTCAAGTTCTACTAATAAGTCTTTGACATCTTCTAAATACTTATTTTCATATTCTACTATTTGCATAAATTAACACCTCTATTTATTATTAAAAATGAATACATCCCCTATTCCATCATTTTTAGTTATATAATTACCATTTGTATATTCTGATATAATATTCTTCCAAAATGAATGCGCAATAGGATTATTCTCCATCGATTGAACTTCCCAATTGCCCTTAAATTTTTCAAATATTTCATATGCAACCTTTTTACCAATATGATTTCTTCTGAATCTTGGCATTATTAGGAACTCGGCAATGCATTTACCGTCTTTATTAAATTTCAAATTCTCGTTTACCATAACCATTCCTACATAGGCATTTCCACTTTTAATAAAATATGCATCTCGATCATTATCGGTAAAATAATTATCAAACCATCTATATTCAAATATACAATCTTCATTTATGTCATTATCAATATATTGCGAACCATCATATAAAGCATACTGTAATAATTTATATAACTTTTCTTTTTCCTCTTGTTTTACATCAATTATTTCATAATTCAATTTAATCACCAACTTTCATACATAATTATACCATGAAACCCTAATAAATTTTACTTGTATAGTCCAATATTTAAATCAAAATGGCTCCAAAGTGGCTCCAACCCTTATTTTGGAGGTATTTTTAGTAAAAAAGAAAAACTCGCTTTTCCCCTTATTTTATTGGGGTGTGCGAGTTATTTACCACAACATTGTTCATACCATCGTCCACTCCCACACAGCTTTTGGCATTAGGAATTTTGGGAGCTTTTTGGAGCACTTGGCTCGTTAATTCGGCACTTGGTTGCACCCCAGAGCACTCCGGAGCACCAGGCAAACCTAGCATAACTTATCTAAAATAAATTGATTTTAATTTTTTACAATTTTTAAATAATCTTAATTTTTATTTAGAAATTCTCTTTCTTGAACAATTACTTTTTTATCATATCTGATAAATAATGGTTTTATTTCTTCTGATAATTCAACCTTTTCTAATTTTTGATAATTCCAGCTGCTAATATTGCTATTTAAATATTCTTCTACCTTTTTTGTTGTTTCTACAAAGTATGGTTTAAGTAAATTATTTATATTAAATATAATATTACAACAATTATATAAAATATCTTCACATTTGATTACATCTTCTTTAGCTAATTTCCATGGTTCATTTTCATCAAAATACTTATTTGAATAGTTTATAAAATCAAATATTTTTGATAAGCCTTCTTTTGTATCTCCATTATCAATATCATTACCAATATTAATATATAAATCTTTTAACTTTGCTTCAATTGTTGAATCAATATTACTACTGCTTAAATTACCATAAAATGATTTATTAATAAATTGCAATGTTCTATTAACAAAGTTACCCCATTTACCAAGTAATTCTCCATTAATAGAATTGATAAAACCTTCATAAGTGAAATTGAAATCTCTTGTTTCAGGATTATAAATACTAAAATAATATCTAATAGCATCTACTGGATAATTATCTAATAAATGTCTTAATGTAATATAGTTACCTTTGCTCTTGGATAATTTTTCTCCTTCAATAGTTATATATTCATCTGACACTATTTTATCAGGCAATCTATAATTATCATTGGTTGCTAGTAATAATGATGGAAATATAACTGTATGAAATGGAATATTATCTTTTGCATGAACTAAATATATTTTGCTATTATTCCCTTTCCAAAAATCTTCCCAATTTAATTTATTTTCTTCAGCATATTTTTTACTAGCAGTTACATATCCCCATACATTTTCAAACCAACCATATAGCTTTTTATCTTTAAATCCATCTATTGGAATATCAATACCATAGTTTAAAGTACGAGATGCACATCTATCTGGTATTCCTTCTTTAAGATATCTTTCAGTAAAATTAACAGCATTTTCTCTCCAATCATTTCTTTTAGAGTCTAATAATTCTTTTATATTGTCTTGAAAGATTGAAAGTTTAAAATATAAATTTCTATTTTTCTTATATGATGCCTTATTACCACATATAGCACATTTAGTTTCTTTTACTTCATCGATTGTAAGTAAACTTCCACATTTTTCACATTCATCACCTTTTATTTCAGATCCACATTTAGGACAAATACCAATAATGTAACGATCTGTTAAAAATAATTTGCAGTGATCACAATATAATTGTTCTTCCTCCTTTTCTTCTAAATAACCATTGTTGTAGTATTTAACAAATTGTTCCCGAACAAACTCTTTATGATAAGGATCATCTGTTCTATTGTATAAGTCAAAACTTATACCAAAGTCTTTAAAATCTTTAGAAAATGAAACATGGCAATCATCTACTATTTCTTTTGGACTTTTATTTTCTTGCAATGCTTTTACTTCAGTCGGTGTACCATGACAATCAGTACCAGATACTAATATAACTTTATCTCCTTTAAGTCTATGGTATCTAGCTATAACATCTCCTGGTAAACTACTTGCTGCATGACCTATATGGAGTTCCCCATTTGCAAAAGGCCAACTAATTCCAATTATAATATTCATATTATCTCCCTCTTTCTTTAAACAAAAAACCTCTTAGAAACACTAAGTCTCTAAGAGGTGAATATATTCACGTTACCACTCTTATTTATTAATACATTACTGTATTAAACTCACTAACCTACTTATGTCTTTTGCATAGTTATAGGTATCTGCTATAACGGGCATCCCCGTAATGACCTACTAAGAGTATTTCAGTCATTCGCCTTGAGGGCCATGTTCAAAAAATACTTACATCCTCTTTTTCACCTAACAGAGTTCTCTAAAATGCTTTATATTTTTTTACTCTTCCTCGCAATGGCTTTGTGAATGAGTAAATTATAGCACTTTTCTTGTAATTTGGCAAATCCCACAAAAAGCTTATCTAATTTTATAAGCATTTTAACCTTATTTTATAAGGGATTGAAGCACTTTCAATACTTTGAAATACTTATCTAAAACTTATCTAAAATAAAAGATTTATTTTAACTTCTATCACGCATTATGTTTACCCACGCACCTTTAAAATAATTTATTAATTTTTTAATTTCTATATAATCTTCTATTTTACCAGCATTATTTTTTAAAACTTTATATAATTCATCTATTACTGGTTTATACATATTTAGTTCTTCTGGAAATTTATTACCATTATTAAATTCTCCAAAAAATAATTCTTCCCATATGGAATAACGCCCTAAATAAAGCATTAAATTATATATAATATATTCCATATCTGAATCTTTATTATTTAAAATGTCTACTATTTCTTTGTTTTTAATTGGCCATTCATTTCTCTTTATATTTTCTAATTCTTCGTCTTTATAAAGCTTTTCACTATGCAATAATTTACAATACTCAAGATAAGATATTTTTTTAGCATTAAATTCTGACCAATTCATAAATCCATATTGACTATCTCTATTCTTTGAAGAATCATATAATCCGTTGCAATAATTTTTATAATAAAAATAATAATCCTTTGCATGAATCAATTCATGAAAAATTGTACAAATTACTTCAGCATTATTAGACTTTATATCTTTAACTCTATCATAATTTATTAAAATTATAGTTTCTTCATCGATACTATTTGGAACACAAGTAATACCATTATAATCAATCGGGCTAATGTAATCATACCTTTTATTAAATTTATTCAATTGATGCTTATACTCTTTTTCCATATCATCAGTAATTATGATTTTAATACTTAATTCTTTTGGAATTTTATATTTTTTCATAAAAGATTTAATAATATCATTTTCTAAAAGCTTATTATCAATTATCATAATATGCCTCCTTAAATTTTTTATCTCTTTGTTTCCATTCTAAACGTTTTTTTGAGGTAAAATTACCTAAATTGTAAGTAGCAAAAAGCCCACAAACCTTTTATTTATAAGGCTTTGTGAGCTTATTTGCCACAACATATTTTATATTTGCGTCCACTCCCACAAAATCTTTCATCAATAACTGGTTTATTTTTCTATATAGGTATTACTTTTAAAATAGTGAAGTCATGTGATCAATCTTTAAATGATCATATGCTTTTTCTTCGGCCATACGTCCTCTTGGTGTTCTTTTAATAAAGCCTTCTTGCAATAAAAATGGTTCTACAACATCTTCTATTGTTGAAACCTCTTCACCTATACTAGTAGCGATTGTTTCAACACCAACAGGGCCGCCATTAAACTTAGTAATTAAACTTTTTAAGTATTCAATATCAATGGAATCAAGACCATATTCATCTACTTTTAAGCGTTTTAAAGATTCGTTAGCCATATCATATTCTATTTTATCTGCCCCACTTACTAAAGCAAAATCACGTACACGTTTAAACAAACGATTGGCAATTCTTGGCGTTTTACGACAACGTTTAGCAATTAATCTCGCAGCATCTTCATCAATTGGCATATTAAGTACTTTACTTGTTCTTGTAACTATCTGTAATAATTCATCCTCTGTATAATATTGTAATTTAGAAATAATACCAAATCTATCTCTTAGTGGTGATGAAATATCACCAGCCCTAGTAGTTGCCCCAACTAAAGTAAATGGTGGTAAATCAATTTTTATATTTCTACTTTTACCATCATTATTTAAAACTAAATCCATTTCAAAGTCTTCCATAGCAGGATAAAGTATTTCTTCAATAAATTTAGGCATCCGATGAATCTCATCAATAAACAATACGTCACCTTGCTCAAGTGTTGATAAAACCGCAGCCAAGTCCCCGCTTTTTTCAATTGAAGGACCTGATGCTGTCTTAATACCAACGCCAAGTTCATTAGCTATAATGTGGGCAAGCGTTGTTTTACCTAAACCGGGTGGTCCATATAAAAGCACGTGATCAAGCGATTCATTTCTTATTTTACTTGCTTGAATAAATACTCTTAAATTATCAGTAATTTCTTTTTGTCCAACATATTCATCTAAACTTTGTGGTCTAATATTTTGTAAGCTGTTATCTATCTCTTGTTCTTCAGCTTCTAATATTTTTTCATCTTCCATATATCCTCCTATTTAAGTAATAATTTTAATGCTTCTTTTACTTGCACCTCTATCTCATCATTTATATTTAAATTAGGTAGTATTTTCTTAATATCAGCCGTTTTATACCCAAGTCCTTCTAAGACACTTACTAACTCTTCAAAACCACCAATACTAGGCGTATCACCTGTTTTAGCAAGTTTACCTTTTAAATCAAGAATAATTTGTCTTGCCACTTTCTCTCCTACTTTAGGAAATTTCTTTAAATATAAAATATTTTCTCTATCTATCGCGTCAATAATCCCATTAACACTACCAGTTGCAAGCATTGGCATCACAAGCTTTGGCCCAACCCCTTTAACATTAATAAGTCTCAAAAACAATTCCTTTTCTTCTTTAGTTTTAAAACCATATAAATTATGTTCATCTTCCTTTATCTGTGTATATACATATACCTTAGTTTCACTATTAATTTCAAATTGATAAGGATTAGAAACATAAATTTGATATCCTATCCCACTACACTCTAGTACTATATAACTAGCTTCTATATCTGTTATTTTTCCAACTATATAATTATACATTTTTAAATCACCACCAACATAATAACATACATTTGTTTAAAAGTAAAAGAAAAAAATTAAGCTATAATCTAACTTAATTTTCCAATATAAAATATTTCTATATCATCAAGTGCCACATCATCTTCACTAAACAAAACAGGTATAACTATTTTTATAGCTTGATAAATAGGACAATATACATAATTATCATTTTTCTTCGTCATATTACTCTCATTAGTTCCACAGTTCGCATCACATACACCATCGTTATTTGTATCAATATTTAACATATAAGAACAAAGTTTCTCTGAATTACTAGGTATAGATACAATCTTTATATTATTAATATCATAAGAACCACCAGAAGAAACTGTATAACTTTCCCCATCATATGTAAGTGTACTAGAAGTTACAATAATATCTTTACTACTACCATTACTAAAACTAAGCTTAATTTGTTTACCATTAGTAATATTGTTAATACTAGGTATACTTTTAAGACCATAATCCATTAAATCCTTGTCAATTCTTTTTATGATAGTCGCTCTATTCACCTGATTATCACTAGCAAACATAGAAGTTAAAGAATCATACTCCATATCAGTCATTAATTGGAATAATAAAAGTAACACAATAGAAATAAGTGCTACACTTACAATAATTTCTACTAATGTAAATCCCTTACTTTTCATCATTAATCACCTACCCATACATTTGAATAGAAAGAATAACAATCTTTTTTATTTTCACATTTCTTACCATTCAACTGTTCTTTATACTCAATAATTAACCTATAGCCACTTTTTCCATCATTATCTAAAGTATTTAAGTACTCGATTAAATTATTATTAGTACAAAGCATATTTCTATTTTCTTTGCAATCAGTTAATAAAGACACATCGTAAGTAGTAAGTAAAATTGTTTCAATATTAAGTTCATCTGTAATTCTTTCAAAAAACTTTTTTTCATTACTAAAAGATCCACCAAATAAATCACTTTGTCCATATATATTAATATATGGATTTTCATTAGTAATATTTTTCTCTAATTCATTAAGACGAAAACTATTTAAATATTGTTTCATATAAAACGTTTGATATAATTTAACTGGATCATCATATCTTAATCTTTTATTTTCTTTATTAATAGATGAAACATATAAAGAATACACAATCATCAAAGATGCTAAAAGTATTGATATAACTATTATAGTTTCAATAAACACAAAACCTTTTTTATTCATATACAAAAACCTTTCTATATTTTTAATAAAGCCTAATAAGCTGCAGTATTTATTAGGCTTTACTAGAAAAAGAAATAAGTATTATTTTCTTTTCAAAAGAATTATTCTAGTATAAAAGGACTATTTTCTGAGCCATCTCCGCTTTGAATAGATACAGATGGTTTTAAATATACTACAGGGCGAACATTTATGTAGGCATTCGCACTATAACTATCAATAACCTTATTATGAATAGAAAAAATATCATAATCAAATTCAGGTCTAGGAGATGGAGTTAAAGTAAATTCATCAATGCCACATGATAACCAGTTATTTTCATAGCAAAAATTCAAATCGTTGTTCCAAGAATGCATCGCAGCTTTTAAACATTTTGCTCTATCAATTGTACTACCACCACTTGTCGCATAACCATAATCAGAAGGATACATTAAGCCTACTTTTCCGGTCCAGGTTGTTGTTCTTATTACTGTGTCTGTACAGTATATACCTCCTTGATACGTCCCATCGCAAATTTTACCCGTATTAGTACTTTGTTCAAATTCATATGACTTAATGGTAGAAATATTAGCAAATGTATAAGTTACTCCATCAACAGACCCAAGCCCCCAATTAACATTACCTATTAATCTTTTCAACTTATCTTTTATGCCTGTACTTGTAAAATCACAACTTGTTGTAATATTTTTTTGATCACTATAACATGTACCCGACTTGCCATTCCAATATAATGAGCCTCCTACTGACTCACTTTCATACCCAGGATTTAAAAGTTTCATTAAATCGGCCTGACTCCATTCATTAACACCCTTGCCATAATTAACTTTTGAATCACTACTATCCCATGAATATTTTCCTATTGAAGAAGATCTTATTAATTTTACTCTGTCACTCTTTTTTCCTGTACCATCATCTATATCTTTCATAACGCCAATGATACGCCATATATCGCCATCAATATTTACATAATTATCAGGAGATTTTCCTATATACCTAACATTACCTCCAGCTTCATCTGTAGCAAGTGTTTCTGTATCGTATTTAGCCAACTCTTTAATATAATCAACAGCCGTTATATCTATTTTTTTAAAATACAAATTGCATCTGGTTCTGGTGTAATCTGTTGCATTATAATCACTATAATCACCTATAAATTGCCAACCGCCATTATCCCATTTTGGTATGACTCCATTAGTACAATTACTTTTTTCGGTATCTAAAGTATAGCCTGTTCCTTTCTTAGGCATACTCCTTGTTATTGTATTATCTGCATAATAAGCAAAATAGATATCTCCTGGATCTTGCACCTCACCATTTATCACATTAAAGTGTTTTTCTTCTGTAAACACGGCATATGTTTTATATAAGTACATACAAGATAATACTAACATACTAAACAACATAGTTGCTAATATAATTTTTCTTTTTTTATTAGGTTCTCTAAAAGCCTGAAGTTCTATCTCGCCTCTATTATTAGAACCCCCCCCCCAACCTATTTTTAATTAATCTCATAATCTTTAATTAACACATTCACGTGCTAACTATCCTCCTTTTCTACTTTATTTATATTTCGTATTTTAACATAACTTTTAAAACAATAAAATATGTATTTATTTTTTTAACTAGCTGCCAGATAAGACATATGGATTTGAAGAAGAACCATCACCCGATACTATTTTTACTGATGACAAAAGGTAAACAACAGGACGAACTGCATTAGTGTCATATGCATAATCAAAATTGATAATTCCACTACTATGCACAAAGAACACAAAGTCAGCAACAGAAGAGTAAGCACCTGACGATAATGTCCATTGGGAACTGCTACTATTAAATAGCCAATCACCATTTTTGCAGTCACTTACACTACTGCTACCCCAGTTATTTAAATATGTATTCAGACATGTTGCTCGGTTTGTTATACTTTCTCCACTTGTGGCATAGCCATAGTCGCTTGGATACATTAAGCCAACTTTTCCTGTCCATGTCGTTGTTCTTGTCACAAAGTCATTGCAATAGTTGCCGCTTGAACAAATTTTGCCAGTATTATTACCTCTTTCATAGGTATAGAAATGTTTTACTAATCCTCCACCAGTGCTTTGATAATTATTTGTTCCTTGACTGCCTGTGTTCCATACGACATCACTTATTAGTGTTTTTAATTTTTCTCTGATACCCATACTTGTGAAATTACAACTAGCAGCTACATTAGCTCTGTTATTATAGCATGTGCCTGTTCCATTATTCCAGTATAATGAGCCACCTACTGTCACGCTTTCATAGCCAGGATTTAATAATTTCATTAAATCTGCTTGGCTCCATTCGTTTACTCCATATCCTTCGTTTACAGAACTTTCACTTGTGTCCCATGAATAATCACCTATTGAATCAGCTCTTATTAATTTTACCCTGTCACTTTTATTACCTGTACCATCATCTATGTCCTTCATAACACCGATGATACGCCATATATCACCATCTACGCTTACATAGTTGTTTGGATCTGCTCCTATATATCTTGTATTGCCATAGTCATCTATGGCTAAGCTTGTAGTTTCTGTTGTTGCCAACTTTGTTATTTGACAAGCCATTGTCTCGGAATGCAAATCGCAATATGTTACTTGTTTAAAATACAAATTACATTTTGTTCTTGTATAATCAGTGGCATTATAGTTTTCATAGTTAACTAGAGCTGTCCACTTATCTTGATTCCAACCTACTGTTACTCCATTTGTACAATTGCTTTTTTCGATATCTAATGTATAGCCTGTTCCTTTCTTAGGCATTTCCCTTGTTATTGTATTATCTACATAATATGCAAAATAAATATCTCCTGGATCTTGAACAGTTCCATTGATTACATTAAAGTGTTTCTCTTCTGTAAACACCGCATATGTTTTATATAAGTACATACAAGATAATGCTAACATACTAAATAACACAGTTATTAATATAATTTTTCTTTTTTTATTAGGTTCTCTAAATACCTGAAGTTCTATCTTATCCTTATTACTAGAACCCCCCCCCCAACCTATTTTTAATTAATCTCATAATCTTTAATTAACACATTCTTGTGCTAACCATCCTCCTTTTCTACTTTAATATACTTTAATTTTAGCATAAACAAAAAACAAATAAAATACTTACTATATACATTTTTTTAAAAAATTTATCTTAAAAAAAAGAAAATCGCCTAGTCACCGTTATTTCTAAAGAATGTACTCCAAATAATAACTATGGCTTTATCTTAGCCAGTCATTCTGGTACTAGTAATGTTTTCTTTTTTAAAAATTTAGATAAGCTATATTTAAAAGATAAAGCTACTATTTACTATAATAAAAATATCTATAATTATAAGTTAATAAAAATAGATCATATAACTAAAAATGGAAATTTAAGTATCATAAGTCGTAATGAAAAAAGATTAATCCTTACTACTTGTAATAAAGAAAATGACAATATCCAGGACGTTTACTATTTTAATTTAGTATAATAAGAAAAAAACAAACATACTATATCTAAAATGTTTGTTTTTTAAACAGTCAAATTAATTTCTAAAGTCATGCTTTTATCTACTATTGTATTTACTTTTATACTTTGACTCACTACTTTGCCATAGCCTTCTAATTTATAACTAAGACCTACAAAATTACAATATCTTATAACTTCATTTTCACTCCAACCAGTCATATTAGGCATTGTTACCACGTCATCATTTGTCTTAATAAATACTTTTGAACCCTTTATTACCCTAGCCTTATTTAAAGGATATTGATTTGTAACATATTTACCATTTCCTATTACTATTGGTGTTAAACCTATTTTTTTTAGTTCTTCTACCGTCACAGTTGTTTCTTTAGAAATATACTGTGCTAAATCAATAATCATTGTTTTATCAACTGAACTCTCTTCATTAGTAACCTCGACTATATTAGCCACGTCCTTAATCGTGTTACTTACTACACTATATATTTTATTAGAATTACCTTTAAATTGTTTAGTAGCAAAATAAAATACATATTGAGGATTTTCATAAGGAAATAAACCTAAAAAAGATTTAATATAATCAGTAGACCCAGTTAAATAACCACCACTAGGACTTGCTATTTGGGCTGTTCCAGTTTTTCCAGCAATAGTAACATTACTAGGAGCATAATTTTTGTTATAAAGAAAACTATTATATACTACGTTATACATAAGACTTTTCATTGCTTCAATATTTTCTTTCGAGCCAATTGTTCCTACCTCAGTTCTTTTGCCTTCCATCACTACTTTACCACTAGCATCAACCATTTTAGAAACTATATAAGGTTTTACCATCACCCCATCATTAGCAAAAGCACTCATTGCTTGTAAAAGTTGAATTGGTGTAACACTTATACCTTGTCCAAAAGAAGCATTAGCAAGTTCTGATTCATAAGTAAAATCAATACTACCACTTGCTTCACCTGGTAAAGTTATACCTGTTTTCTTACCAAAGCCACATAAATCATAAAAATCGCTTAGTTTTGCCGATCCAAGTTTTAAAGCCAAATTAGTAGCCGCGACATTAGATGAATATGCAAAACCAGTATCATAAGAAATGTTACCCCATCCAACATTGTTGAAGTCTTTTATTTTGGTTTGTCCATCTTGAAGCGTTATAGTACCAGATAAATAATCTTCTTTGCCATTATAAACACCATTTTCCATCGCTGCTAGCCAAGAGAATATCTTCATTGTACTACCAGGTTCATATTGATAAGCTACTAGTGGATTTAAATAACTTGTTAAATTATCTAATGTATTTGGATTAAAATTAGGGTTTGTAGCGCTCCCCACTATGGCCCCAGTTTTCGCATCCATTACTGTAAAAATAGTCCAAGCTTGACTCTCATCCTTTGTAAAATTAGTCACGGCATTTTCTAAAATGTTTTGTACATCACTATTAATAGATAAATAAATGTCACTACCGCTTACCGCATCTTCCCTAATTTCACTAGAAGTAGCCATTTTATAGCCATATGCATCTTTTTGATACTCTACATAACCATTACTACCAGAAAGTTGTTCATCAAAATAAGATTCGATTCCCATCTCCCCTTTTATTTCGTCTTCATCATTTACTCTTGCATAACCCAAAATATATGACGCCCAAGAAGAATTAATATATTGTCTTTTCTTAGCTAACGTTTCAAATATAATTCCCGGCAAATCTAACGCCAAAATCGCTTGTCTTTCATCTTCACTTATCTTACCCCAATTACCAAGTTCAACTTGATATAAATTCTGATTTAAATATTTAGTTATATCTTCTATACATTTTGCTTTATTCTCATCACTTGCAAGGACTCCACATAAGCTAGTTGCTGTTTTATCCTTATCAACGACATGCTGGGGATTTGCCATATCCGTTGTCCTAGAAGGTGATAAAATAGCCACCACTTTATATGAATTAGCATTCTTAGCCAGTGGTTTTCCATCTTTATCATAGATAATACCTCTTGAAGCATAAAGCGTTTCATGTGTCGTATTCCTATTATTTGCAAAACTTGTTAAATCAATACCATCCACACTTGGTGATAGCACAACATAACATAGTTTAATTATTATTAGACAGAAAAAGAACCCAACAACAAGCATTGTAAGTTTTACATTAAGTTTAATTTTCCTGTTTTTTGGGTTCATTTTTTTCATACTCTCTCCTAAATTATTCGTTTATATTTTTAATATTGTTATTATTATAAGACAATCCTTTCTCTGTTGCAACTGATTCAATTTTATCAAGACTAGCAAGTTCATCTACTTGCATACTTAATGATTCATTAATACCTTCTTGGGTACTTACTTTACTTTTAATTTGTTCTAGAGCAATATTAGTTTCTGATAACTTAGCTTTCGTAAAAACTGTTGCCATTGGAAAAGATATAACAGCAAGTAATATTAATGTATAGATCATCTTTTCACCTTTTAATATTTTTACTCTTTTATTTCTTTTTTTCATATGTTATATCCTTTCTACAATTCTTAATTTAGCACTAGCGCTACGCGAATTTTCCTTTAATTCTTCTTCACTTGGCAAAATTGGTTTTCTATTCACAAGTTTAATAAGTGGTTTATACTCAAGAGGTATTTCTGGGATTCCCTTAACCATTTCATCAACTTCACTATATTTTTTAAATATTTGTTTAACAATCCTATCTTCTAAAGAATGAAAAGTAACAACAACTATTCTTCCCCCTTTATCAAGCATCTTAATACATTCTGGTAAAACTGTTTCTATTTCTTTTAATTCAGCATTTACCTCTATTCTAATAGCTTGAAATATTTGTCTTTCTGGGTGATTCTTATAATAGTAATTAGCCCCAACAGCTTTTTTAATAATTTCACATAACTCCATCGTTGTTTTAATACTTTCATTATCTCTTGTCTTTACTATTTCTTTAGCAATAAAAGCACTTTTCTTTTCTTCCCCATAACGATAAAATATATTTTTTAATTTTTCATAAGAATAGTTATTTACTACCTCATAAGCACTTAGTAGTGCATCTTTATCCATGCGCATATCAAGTCTTTCATCACGCATAAAAGAAAAGCCTCTATTTTCATCTAACTGGGGTGAACTAACACCTAAGTCAAACAAAAATCCATCAACATGTGTTATTCCTTTTTCTTTTAAAACCTCTGGTATTTTAGAAAAAGATGAATGAATTATTTCAAAGTTAGAGCCTATTTTTTCTAATACTTCTTTAGAATAAAGAATTGCATCATTATCACGATCAAAGGCGAATAAGAACCCCTCATTTATTCTTTTTAATATCGCACTAGAATCACCCGCATAACCAAGTGTCCCATCCACAATAACGCTATCAGCATGTATATTAAGCCCTTCAATTGACTCATTCTTCAAAACTGTGTAATGTTTCATAAGACCCTCCTATTTCTAGCATATTTTCAGCGATATCCTCTAAATGTTCTTCTGTTTCGTTCATCATTTTAGTGTAATCTTCTAAGTTCCATATTTCTACGTGATCATTAACACCTATAACAACACATGCCAAAGATAAATTAGCATAACTAATAAGTGGACTACTAAGCATAACTCTGCCTTGTTTGTCCGTTACACCTAAAGTGGCACTAGCAAAAAAGCTTCGCATAATAGCCCTTGCATCTTTCTTAGTAAATGGGAGTGTCTTTAACTTATTAACAATTTCTTGCCAAGCCTCTGCACTATAAACATACAAGCACTTTTCAATACCCTTTGTAATAATAAAGTCTGTACCTAATAGACCCCTAAACTTAGAAGGTATAACAACACGACCCTTTTCATCAAGATTATGATGATATTCCCCCATGAACATAAAATCACCACTTTCTCCCACAATCTACCACTTTCCATAATTATCTTATCTTTTTTTTCCCTTTTTGTAAAGTTTTAGTCCAATATATAAACATAAAAAAATCAACTTTACATGAAAGTTGACATTATTTTAAAATTTTTATCTTAATTACTTTAACTAATACATAAAGAAGTAATACCCCTAATGTTGTAAGTGAAATATATATACATATTCTGTATGTAATGGTACCCTTATATTTTAATTTATAACTACCACTTGTAACGTGACTAGCTAAAAAGCCATTGCCATTGGAAAACAAAGGTATTACTTCTCCATCTTCACGAGTTAACTCATAACCAAAGTAAAATATTCTTGGCATTTCAATCGTTACACTATCATCACTAGTAACTTTAAACTCTAAATCAGGTACATTATTTAAAGTAGTTTCAACGCTACCTTTTCCTTCTGTTACCACTACGTCTTGTCCTCTATTATTGTAATAATCTAAATTAGTTTCCATATCAACAGGCAAATACTCTCTTTGCCAGCCCATACCGTAAACATAATTTAAAGAATTAATATCCACTATATCATCACTAGCAAAATGAATTGCCGTAAAACCAGATATAATAAGACCTAAAATAACTACTCCGTAAATAATCTTACTTTTAGATTCCTTTAAAGCCATAGGTGCTATAAAAGATACCCCTAAAATAACTAAGGCCACAAGACGCCACCCAAATTGAATCATAAACATTGTATAAGGCATAATAATCCAGGGAAAATATACCGTTGAAAGCCATAAACTAAAGCATGTAAAAATGAATACTAATTTAACTTTTTCATCTTTCAAATCCTTACGATAATATTTAAAGAATGCTACTAACAAAACAATTGTTATTATACTTAAATAAAAATATATTTCACTTTTATCAAAAGGAATGAAATATTCAAATCCCCAAAGAGCCGTATGTTGAATCCCTAAAGACATAACCCATTTTTGATAAACTCGGTAATTACCAAATAGCTTATGTTCAAATAAAGGTTCAAAGAAAAATAAAGTTAACAATAAAACTAAAATCGATGCTTTAATAAATGGTATTAAAAATTCTTTTCTAAACACTTTTTTATAAAAGAACAACATACAAGCGCCTAGTATTAAAGTAAAATATATCATCATTGTAAAATGTGATAGTATACCACCAACATACCCAATTATAAATAAAGGATAAAATAGTTTTTTATTGCCTTCTAGTAGTTCTTTAACCGCCGTGATTATAAGTGGCAAGAATACAAACAATAAAGCTTCTGCTTCACTATCTCTTACATATATTTCATCAATATGATAACTACTACCCATATAAATCAAAGAAGATATAAAACTAAGTAATTTATTATGTGAAAATCTATACGCACAAAAATACATACTTAAACCGCTTAAAAATAAAACTAACAAATGCATAACTTTCATCGTGTCTATTACTGATACATTAAAAAAGCTTAATCCATATGCTAAATACGCCGTCAATGTATGTGTTAAAGGCGGATAAAAAAGCCTTGTCCCATAACCAAAGTTATTAGCTATATTAGGCATAATTCGCATAATAATACCATTTAAAAAATTAGTTTTTATAGCCTCTACTATAACACTTACATTACTAACATGAAAAAGTGTATCGTTATTAACATGATAAGGATTAATAAATAATGGTATACAAAATAACAATGACACTAATAATATCCCTATCACCATTACATAATGTTTATTTAATTTTTCTTTCATCAAAACCACCTAACCCATTAAATTATATAGAAAAAAAAGAGCTTAAGCTCTACTAGAATATTTTCCATCACCAGTGGAAATAATAATTCTTTCTCCTTGACCAATAAATAAAGGTACTTTTACAACATAACCAGTTTCGATAGTCGCATCTTTCATTGCATTATTAGTAGTATTTCCTTTAACAGCTGGTTCAGTTTCAATAATTTCATATTCAACTTTTTCAGGTAAAGTAACCCCTAATAATTCACCTTCATAATAATCTAGTTTAATTTCCATTCCCTCTTTAATAAATTTCTTTTCATATTCTAACTTACTAACTGGAACCTCAACTTGATCATATGTCTCTGTGTTCATAAACACATAATTATCGTCATCTGCATATAAAAATTGCATTGGATTATGTTCAACTCTAGCTCTTTCAATCTTAATATTTGTATTATAAGAATTTTCAACAATAGCGCCTGTTCTTAAATTTTTAAGTTTCATTCTAACAAATGCACTACCTTTACCAGGTTTTACATGTTGAAACTCAACGATTTGACATAAATTACCATCAATAATAATTGTCATACCATTTTTAATATCATTAATATTAATATTCATTGTTTCACCTCATTATTTTCCAAGTTTTGTTTCTTTAAATACTGTTACTTGATGACAAGTAGGACAATATTTTTTCATTTCCATTTTATCTGGAGTATTCTTTTTATTTTTAATAGTTGGGCGAATTTGTTTACCACAACGAGAACACTTTAATCCAAAAAATTGTCTGTTTTCATTTTTAGCCATAAATATAACCTCCTTACATCAAAACTATTAGTATTTTAGCATAGTTAAAACCTAAGTTCAAGCAAAAATTGTGTTTTAGAAAAAGAGAAAAAGCTGTGCAACTTTAAAATCAACCTACTTTTTCTCTCTATTTATTTATAATACTATATTTTTCTTAAATTTCCTTATCTTGTAGAAAAGAAATATCAACTAACCCAATATCGCCATTTACTACAATACTATGTTTACCACTTTCGGTCTTATAGTCACCGTTTACACCTTTACCATTAAGCGTAATATCACCAATACCCTTACTTATATTAAGTTTATAATCATTTTCTTTGCCTAGAACTTGAAGGCCTAATTTACCAATTCCTGAATCAATATTACTATCACCAGTAAGTAAAGCTTCAATATTTGCTTCACCAATACCCATATCAAGTGATAAATTATTAATAATGCCACCACTAAGCGTTAATTTACCAGCTCCACTTTCAATAGAACATTTATCTTTAACATTAATGTCTTCAATCGTCGTTACTCCAGCACCTAATTCTAACGAAAGTTCTTTAGTATTTAAAGATTTAATTATAATTGTCCCAGCTCCAGCTTCAATTTTAATATTTTCGTATTCTATATCACTAGGAATTTCTAATAAAACCTCACTCTTATTTTTTCTTAAAGCCCAACCTCGTTTATTTTCTTTAACTATTAATGTCCCATCTTTTTCTTCACTACTAACATACGTTTTATTAGTAGTTAGTTTTAATGTTTGTCCTTGTTGAATTACTAAATCAGCATATTTAAGTTCTATATCAATATTTTTAGTTGTAAAATTTTCTGTTATAGCATATTCATCACTAACATTCTTTAAACTAAACACCTGACTAACTAAATAAAAGCACCCAATAACTAAATTAACCATACTAACTATAATTAGGATTGCTAATGCCATAGCTAAATATTTTATACATTTTTGTAATTGCATCATTTAATATCAACCCCACCAAACATACAAGTAGCCTTAACATATATAGTGTGTTCATCTGCTTCATTATTTTGTACTTTGTTGTCTACACCCCCAAAAATAGGTACAGATTTAACCTTGATTTGGACATTTTCAGGAACAAGTATTTCAATTCCCCCAAAAATTGCACTAGCATTAATAACAATGTCTTCATTAATAATAGCTTCTCTTAAATCACATTTAACTCCACCAAATGTAGCGTTTAAACTCATGTCTTTTACCATTTCATTGTCAAATTTTAAATTTTGTTCCGCAAAAGTTGCATAATAAGTATTATCATCAGTAACAATACTTTTTCTAAAACTTTCTCTATCGCCAAAAACATTTTTAACTATAATAGATACACCTATCACTATTAAAATCATTGGTAATAACAATTTCCATAAAATTTCAAAATCAATCAAGTTTTGACAAGCTAAAAGTAAAGAGCAACCTACTACTAACCCAATAATATTACCAGTCTTATCATTATCATTAAACATACCTATAAAAGAAGGCACAATAATAAATAATGTCCACCAGCCATCAAAGAAAATATTAATATTCGTAATACCAGTCGTATTTAACCCAATAATAACCCCTACTATTATTAAAACTAACCCCCATAAAATACTTTCAATTTTTCTCATATTCCCACTCACTTTCTTAACACCATTCTAACATGTCTAATCTAATTTTAAAACTAAATTTTAACTTGTTAGCAATTTATACCTAAAATAATATTACCACAATATTAAATCATCTTCTTTTTTCAAGATGGTTATTATTATACTTGCAAAAACAAATGTATGTCAATATTTTTCTGCATTATAATTTTAATTTTTTAAAGCACTAATTGCCACTACATAAACGCCATCATCACGCTTGTAAGATTTATTATCACCAGTTAAAGCCATTAAAAACGCGGGGTTTCCATACTTGTAACTATCAACATTTTCTTTAAATAGAAGTAATCTTTCTATAGTTCTAGAAAGCTTTAAAGGGTCAAGTTCTATTGTAACTAACCCCCACTTACCATCAGGCATTGTCAAAATAAAGGCAGTCTCCTTGGCTTTTGTATCTAAGTAATACGCTAGTTTTACCCCTAAAGATTCAGCATATATTTTTAAATCTCTTATACAAAGATTTTCAAACATAGCCTTGGTAAATTTTGCATTCCTTACTAAATCCTCTTTTTTTAAATCTAATAAAGCTACCCCAATAGATGGATCTACTAACACTAATTTAGGAAGTATATAAAGAGGTGTTTTAGTTCGCATACTTATACTTGTTGCTGGTACATACTCTAAAATATAAAGTCTTTCTAAAACTTTTAAATAACTATCCAAAGTTTTTCTGGTTATATTTTTAAAATATTTATTGTTTACCTCTTCCAGAAGTTCTGGTTCACTAACCATTTTAAAACTATTTTTAGCTATATTTTCTAAAACTACTTGCATTAAAAATTGACAATCATCCGTATTATCTACATATTTAATACCTTCCTTTAAAACACTATTAACATATTCTTTAGCTAACCCATATGCATTATCAAAAGAACAATCTAAAGTTTTTGGCCAGCCACCACGCATCATCGCATTTGTTAATCCATCAAAACTAAGTGTAGAAACACCTTTTATTTCCTTGCCATCAATAATATCTTGCAATGAAACAGTCCCACTTGATTCTTTTGATTCATACAAAGACATTGGTCGCATCAAAAGTTTTACAACCCTACCATTACTTGTAATATCATCATTACTTTCCTTAATGGATCTCGTTAAAATATATTGTCCCTTACTATCTGTTCTATTAATATTTCTTTTAATATTCTCCCAAATATCAAAATTTACTTCTAAGCTATCTAATAGCCTTGGTTTATCTCCCTTTAATAATAATGTTGGTTTTTCATATCTTAAATTTATATCTAGCTCTTTTAAATCAATATAACTAGCCGCTAGTTGTTTAGCAGTAAAGGATTTACCACACCATCGGCATCCTTCAATTATAACAACACCATAATTTTTCATTTTTCCTTGCAAAGTCTTATCTATAATTCTTGGTATATATTCTTTCATAATCATCATCCTTATCATTATTATAAACTATTTATCATCAAGTGTCATTTTTTAGTTAATTAAAAGAGCAATGCTTATTACACTACTCTTAAAATAAACTTAATTGACTTGTCTCTGGCATACTACCAAAAATACCCATTGTTCGCATTTTATCAACAGTTGTTTGATTAACTTTACCACGGCTAGCAAAATCTTCAATACTATAAAAAGCCTTTTGGTTACGTTCTTCAATAATCTTTGTAGCAACTGAATCCCCTAGACCATCTAGACTACGAAATGGCATTATTAAACTATTAGAACTTTCATCCATCACAAAATTATTACCATCACTTTTTTCAATATCGATTGTTTTAAATGATACACCTCTTGCAGTAGCTTCTAAGGCTAATTTCAAAGTTTCAAGTAAAGACGATTCTTTATTAGTCATATCATAACCTTTACTTTGTAATTCAATCATTTTTTTCTTTATAGCATCATAACCACTACACATGGCATCAATATCAAAATCTTGGAAACGTGTGGAAAAATACGTACAATAATAAACAAGTGGTTTATGTACTTTATACCAAGCAATTCTAAAGGCACTTGTAACATAGGCAGCAGCATGGGCTTTTGGGAACATGTACTTTATTTTATGACAAGATGTAATAAACCAATCAGGAATATTTGCTTTTTTCATTGTTTCGACATAGCCTTCCCAAGTAGCTGGGTCTTTACTAGCCTTTCCTTTACGAACAAATTCCATAATTTTGAAGGCCTTAAAAGGTTCAAGTCCACCATACATAAGCTCAACCATAATGTCATCACGACAACCAATTACTTTGGAAAAAGGGACAACATTCTTTTGAATTAACTCTTGGGCATTACCAAGCCATACGTCAGTTCCATGGGCAAGACCAGATATTTTTACTAACTCGGCAAACGTTGTTGGTTTTGTATCTTTAACAAGTTGAATGGTGAATGGTGTTCCAAACTCTGGTACGCCAAGTGTTCCTGTATCACACATAATTTGTTCTTTGGTGACACCAAGAGCTTTAGTACTCGTAAAAATACTCATTGTTTCTTTATCGTCAAGTGGCACTTTAGTTATATCATCACCCGTTAAGTCTTGAATCATTCTTAACTGAGTCGGATCGGTATGACCTAAAATATCTAGTTTCAAAACGTCTTGATCGATGGCATGGTAATCAAAATGGGTTGTTCGCCAAGCACTAGTTGGGTCTTCAGCGGGATACTGAAATGGCGTAAAATCATAGACTTCCATATAGCCCGGTATTACAACAATACCACCTGGATGTTGACCAGTTGTTCTTTTAACACCCGTACAACCAATAGCAAGACGTTCAATCTCAATACTACGCATAATAATATTTTTATTTTCACAATAGCCTTTAACATAACCATAAGCCGTTTTCTCAGCAACTGTTCCGATTGTTCCTGCCCGGTAAACATTATCAACACCGAACAATACCTTGGTATATTCATGCGCACTTGCTTGGTTTAAATCACTAAAATTTAAATCAATATCTGGTACTTTATCAGCATTAAAACCTAAGAAAGTTTGAAATGGTATATCATGACCATCTTTATGCATAAGCGTATCACATTTAGGACATTTTTTATCTGGCAAATCAAAACCACATTTATAGTTATTACCAAGTGGTTCGCCATCATCACCCTCAAAAATACTAAATTGACACTTAGGACAACGATAATGTGGAGCTAGGCTATTAACCTCAGTGATACCCATTAAGTTAGCTACAAAAGAAGAACCAACCGAACCACGACTACCAACTAAGAACCCTTCATCATTAGAGTGTTTAACTAACTTTTGGGCAATAAGATAAATAACGTCGAAATTAGCTCCGATAATCGCAGTCATTTTATCCTTAGCTTCTTTTAAAGCCTCTTCTTTATCTTTCTCCGGTTCATCTACCAAAATTGCTTGGGCAATTTCTTCTTGGACCGCATCTGGTCCTTTTGTTACTACGTCATGTAGTCTTTTATAAATCACCGCATCTTCCTCACCGGCATTTTTCTTAACGGCTTCAATGAAAGGTGCCCCGTATAACTCAAGGGCAATTCGCTCTTCAATGTGGAATGGCAACGGTTCGCCATACCACTCACGGGCTTTTTTATAAACCATATCCGTTACAATCATTTGGGAATTTTCAATCTTTGGTGCAAAAGGAATACCACCCGTATCAATAATAACCTCAATTTCTTCGACCATACTAGCAATTTTATTAGTATTCGTAACGACAATTTCGTAGGCCACATCTTCACCTAAGAATTTAAAATCATCAAGCATTTCTTTTGTTGTTTTAAAATACTGATTAGGCACTTTTAAGCCTCTTCTATTTAAAGGATGTAACTTACCATTGAATTTTTGATTAATAATTATTTCTCGGTAAATCAAATCATCTTTACTAAAATTATGCACGTCTCCTGTTGCCACTACGGGCTTTCCTGCTTCTTTAGCAACTCTTACAATTCTTTTTATATATTCTTCTGCTTCATAGACATTAGAAAACTTAGCCTCAGGTCCTATCAAATGGGCAAATGAACTAATAGGTTGAACTTCAATATAATCATAAAAACTCATCATATTAACTAGTTCTTCATCTTCTTTACCCGCAGCTTTATCAAAAATTTCTCCATGAATACAACCAGAACCAATTAAAAGACCACTCCTTAATTTTAAAACGTCTCTTCTTGGTATTTTGGGCTGTTCATTTTTATATAAATATTTCGTATTAGCAATTGACACAATTTTAAAGAGATTTTTTAAGCCTTCTCTATTTTGGGCAATCATCGTCGCGTGAAAAGGAAAAGCAAACCTAACTAATGATTCCATATCAATATTATCTAAAAGTTCATCAGTTGTATTAATACTTTGATTAGATAAAGATGTACTCATCTTATAAAAAGCAATAGCTGTTCCTTCCGCATCATAATCAGCCCGGTGATGTTTATCTTCATCCCAAGGGACATCTAGTTTTTTAGTAAGTGTTTGTAGTTTATGATTAGGCCATTCAGGATGAAGCATTCTTGCAATACTCATTGTATCTAATACTGTATAGTTAAATTCACCTAAATCATATTTTTGACAAGCAGCTTTCATAAAAGATATATCAAACTTAGCGTTATGGGCCACCATTGGGTTATCACTAGCCCATTCTAAAAATCTTTTGGTTACATTTTCTTCGGTATCACAACCCCTTACCATTTCATCAGTAATAAAAGTAAGTTCGGTAATCTTCTTAGGAATTGGTCTATGTGGGTCAATTAACTCATCAAAGCGATCCAAAATTTTACCATTTTGAATCTTTACCGCACCAATTTCAATCATTTGATCAGAACCTGCATAAAAACCAGTTGTCTCTGTATCAAATACAACAAATGTGTCTTCTAGTAAGTTATAAGTTTTGGGATTAAAAACAATATCAACGTCATCATTAACAATGTTCATCTCTGCCCCATATAAAACTTTAAAGCGATCGGCCCCTTCTTTTTTCTTGTTATAATCTTCTACGGCATGAAATAACTCAGGAAATGCTTGAACACAGTTATGATCTGTAACGCACAAAGCATGCATTCCCATATCACTTACTTTTTTAACTAAAGAAGCCGCTGGTATTACTCCGTCCATCGCACTCATCATCGTATGCATGTGAAGCTCAACTCTTGGGGTTTCTGCCTCATCTACTACAGCCTCATCTTTACTAGTAGTTTTCATTAAAGAACGAACTGACATTACAAAATCTTTAGAAAAATTATCAAATTCAACATTACCATAAAACTTATACCAATTACCAACCTTTAAACTAGTTAAAACAGCTTTATATTCAGCTTTATCCTTTTTAAAGATCTTTGCAATAATAGAATTAGTTTTATCACTAATCTTTAATGTAATAATATTTATATTATCTCTTTCTAAAGTATCAATACCAAATATATAGGCCTCAAAGACAACACCTTTTTGTTCCCCAGTAGTACTTGCAATGGCACTTACTTCACCAGTTATTTCTTTGCCAAGGATAATGTCACCGACTACTTTTTTGGGCTCTTCTATCTTTTTAACCTCTTCTTTAGCACTTTTTATTTCTTCTTTTATGCTGGCCATCATTTCTTCATTTAATACTAAGTTAAATTCCACTTCTTTTAAACCATACATAAGCATACTTTTTTGTAATTCTTTCGTTTCTTTTTTTAGTTCATTTAAAATCATCTTATTAAAACAATTAATCGTTATAATATCATCATTTACTATGACTGGTACTTCTAAAACACTACTTAAAGATGGCTTTTTAATAATTAAATCTTTCAATAGTCCTTCTATATATAAAGAGATATCACTATCAAGAACAGCTTGATAATGAAAAACAACATAACACTTCTCTGTTCCATGAATACCATTACTAGCACACGCAAGTAATTCGCGGGCTTTATTATATGGCAGTGGTACATCCCCTTTTAAGTAAACCTCAAAATAACTATCTTTTCGGTGCAATAAAACTTTTTCTATTTCTATATTTTTAAGTTCTTCACGCTCACTTGGATAACTTATACTATCTAAAAATCTTGTCACATCATTTTGCACTTTAATCACTTCCTTTTGTTTTATAACATGTATAGCTTTATTTGTCTAGTAAATTTTTTAATTTTGTATTTTTTCTATTTTATTAACTGTTATTTGATAAGCATCAAATCGCTTTGATACTTTACCTCTTATTAAGGCTAGTGAAGATACACTTATATTTTCTAACTCCTTAATGGTATTTGGAAAAACAACAAATTCTAATTCACCAGTCTCATCACTGGCACGAAGAAAAGCCATATCCTTATTGTCTTTTGTTTTAATAACTCTTATATTTTCTATTAAAACTACACATATCACATTTTTAAGAAAATAGTTACTTACATTTTCTAATTTCAAAATATCTTTACTAATATACTTACTAGCAGGATGATTACTTAAATAAAAGCCAAATGCTTCCATTTCTTCATTTCTTTTCTCATTATCAGTACTATCCTCTTGATATATTAAATCTGGTTTTTCTAGTAATGATTCAGCTATCCCACTAGATAAAGTGGCATAGTTTATAGCCTCAGGAATAGCTTGAAGTAGAGTTTTATGATTAACCTTAAATGTATCAAATGCAGAAGATATAATTAAAAGTTTTAAAGTATTACTATTAACGCTTTTGCCATATACCCTGCTAGTAAAATCAAAAAAGTCCGTAAAAAGTTTTTTCTTTCTTTCTTCTGTTATTTCTTTAATTGCCATAGCTCCTAGGCCTTTTATTACTGAAAGAGGTAATCTAATAGCCCCATTTTCTATTTGATAAGTATCAGTACTTGAATTAATATCTGGCGGATATATTTTAATTTTATTTTGTTTAGCCATAGCTAAATATTCTTTAGTTTTTAAAGGATTAGTAGAAACGTTATTCAAAGCATTTGTAATAAAGTATAAAAAGTAATGTACTTTTAAATAAGCCATTTGATATCCTAGTAAAGAATAAGATACTGAGTGTGATTTATTAAAGCCATAACCGGCAAATTTTAGTATTAAAGCGTATATTTCTTTGGCAATATTTTCACTTATCCCTTGGTTTATAGCCCCACACACAAATTTTTCTGCATAACTAGTAATAATTTCTTTTTTCTTTTTACTCATAGCTCTTCTTATGGTATCTGATTCGGCATTAGAAAATCCCCCAACACTTACAAGTATTTGCATAACTTGTTCTTGATAGATAATAATACCATATGTTTCTTTTAAGATTGGCTCTAATGATTTATGGATATATGTAACACTTACTTTACCTTCTTTTCTTCTAATAAATTCATCAATATTTTCCATTGGTCCTGGTCTATATAGAGCAATAGCTGCGACTAAAAGAGAAAATCTATCTGGTTTTAACTTTTTTAAAAAGTTTTTCATGCCTTCACTTTCAAATTGAAAAACACCCATTGTTTTACCAAGTGAAAAAGCCTTATAAGTATCTTTATCATCTAAAGGTATTTTATTTAAATTAATAGTTATGCCTAAGTCTTTTTTTATAAGACTAAGAATATTTTTTACAGTTGTTAAATTACGAAGTGATAAAAAGTCCATTTTTAAAAGGCCTAAATCTTCTAAATAATTCATTGTAAAACCAGCAAGTAAATCACTTCCATCAACATGGACTGGTATTAGTTCATCTAATGGTACACTTGCTATAACAATACCGGCAGCATGACTAGATGTATGCTTTTTTAAACCTTCTAATTTAAGGGATAACTTAACTACTTCTAAAAATGATTCATTTTCTTTAAGGGTATTTCTAATACTTTCATCTTTTAAATTATCCTTTAAAGATAAGTTAGGTGAAAACATATTGATGAATTTATCCATCTCAGTATCAAGGCCTAAGGCTTTAGATACACATCTTAAAACAAGTTTGCTTTTTAATGTTCCAAAGGTAATAATACCAGAAACATTTTTTTCACCATATTTTTTTTTTACGTACTCTACAACCTCGCCTCTTCTTGTTTCTTCAAAATCTATATCAATATCCGGCATCGTTACTCTAGAAGGATTTAAAAATCTTTCAAAAATCAAATTATACTCTAAAGGGTCAACATCCGTAATACCAATGGAATAACTAACTAAACTACCAACCGCACTACCACGGCCTGGGCCTACTAAAATGCCATTTTTCTTTGCAAATAAAACATAGTCATATACGATTAAAAAGTAGTCACTAAAGCCCATACTTTCAATAACATTAAGTTCATATGTAAGTCTTTGTTGATATGCACTTACTTCTTTACCATTAAGTCTTTTTTGAAGTCCTTTAAGCGCTAACGTTTGTAAAAACTTATTAGAATCTATACTTTCATCATACCTTGGAATATATCTTTTTTTACTACTTAAATCAAGTTCAATTAAGGAAGCAAAACTCTTTATTTCTTCTTCTATCTCAGTGTTGGTTGTATAAAAATCCCAAGCATGATGCTTATTATCTTCTTCTAATACACTTTTAAATAAAGTATTATTATCTATTGCTTTTAAAAGTCTTAAATAACTAGAATCACTACTATTAAAAAGATTAATTTCTGGCATAAATATAACTCTACTTGTAAACTCTAAAGCTTTGTATTTTTCTATTTCACTTGTATAAGCAACATATGTATTAGCAAGATTAACAAACTCTTCATAAGCATTCATAAAAAGTACTGGTACAACAATTAATAGTTCATGAGAATCCTTTAATATATCACTTAATACTAAATTGTTTTCTTCTTTTAAAGTATTAATTTTTAAGAGTCTTTTATACCCTATATTATTTTTAGGATATAAATATAAGTATGTATCATTAAGTTTTATCTTTAAGCCTATAAGTGGTTTGATATTATGACTTTTACACGCTAAAAAAAATTCCATCGCCCCATATAAATTATCATCGCATATCCCACATACATAGGAATTTGTTTTAGATAGAGCATCCATAAGTCTAGGGATAGTTATTAAGCTTTGCATTAAAGAATAATCAGTACAAACATTTAATGGATTTCGCATAACTTTATCCCTCATTTCCAAATTTATTATACCAAAGTAAAAGAATTATTACTATAAATTTGCTAAAATAAATATTTTGACTAAGAAATATTTGACTTTAAAGTAATATTTTGTTAAAATCTTTAAAGAAAAAGAAAACGTGGAGGTGAAAACAATGGCTAAAAAAGTATCAACGAAAAAACCTTTAAGTGTTAATTCAAGAAGTAAAGCATGTAATGCTACAAAAAGAGTTCAAAAACCTAATTTACAAAAGAAAACAATTAATGGAGAAAAAGTAATCATTAGTGCACGTGAAGCAAAAAAATTAAGTTAAAAAAATCCTTTATTCAAGGATGTTTTTTTTAGCCTTTAAAGTCTATCTAAAGAACTATTAATATTTAGTTCTTTTTAAATTACTCATTAACCGATTCTTCTTCTTTATATATTGAGGTAAATAATTCTGTTTCATCACCACTAAATTCCATTTGTTCTAAAGGTGGCAAATCTTCTAATGTTGCAAGACCAAAGTAATCTAAAAACTCATGGGTTGTCGCGTACAAATTAGGCCGACCAGGCATCGTACTTTTACCCGCTTCTTTTAATAGTCCTTTTGCTAATAACTTTCTTAAAGTATAATCAGAAGATACCCCTCTTAACTCATCTATCTCGGCTCTTGTAATTGGTTCATTATAAGCGACAATAGCTAAAACCTCTAAAGCCGCATTACTAAGGGTATTATCATCATGCACTGTAACCAACTTTTGATAATATGGTTTATGTTCTTCTTTTGTTGTAAGTTTAAAAGCATTCCCCAAAAATCTAATTCTAAGCCCTCTTTTTTCATCTTCATAACTTTGCTTTAATTCAAGTAATAACTTTTTAGCTTCATCCATATCTAACTCTAAAATATCACATATACTATCAAGCGTTATTCCCTCATCACCAACTACAAACAAAAGTCCTTCTAAAGCGCCTAACAAATTCATTCTATCGCCTCCACATATATTTCATCATTAATACTTTTTTGTTCTAATAATATCTCATGTCTTTTACACATTTCTAAAACTGCCAAAAACGTAGCAATTATATACTTTTTTGTACTATATTCAAATAAATCAGTAAAACATACTTTTCTTTTCCTACTAAGTACATCCTTTATATAATCAGTTCTATCTTTAACACTAACCTCTTTACTAGTAATCTTTGTTTCTGTAGGTTCTTTATAATGTAGTCTTTTCAAAACATTATCTAAAGCCCCCTTTAAATCAATTCCATTAAGACCTAGTTCATTAAACAATTCACTTTCTACCCCATACTCTTTTAAATTTTCAGGATACTTAGTATAAATATCTTTTCTTTTTTCTTCTAAAGTTTTTAAATCACTAGTAACATTTTTAATTTGTTCATATTCTAGTATTCTTCTTTTTAAATCATCTTCACTAGTAATATCGTATTCATCACTAGCTTCTTCATTTTCACTAGTCTTTCCTATTAACATTTTACTCTTTAAATGTAATAAACTAGATGCCATCAAAAGAAATTCACTACCAATATCAATATTTAAATCTTGTAAATTTCTTATTGTCTCTAAATAACTTTCTATTATCTTAGTCATTTCAATTTCATATATATCTAGCTTAGTCTCTTTTACCAAATGTAAAAGCAAATCCATTGGTCCATCAAAATTTTCTAAATGAACTACTAAATCCATCTAAATCACCTACCTAATTGTATCAAAAAACATTAAAATATTAAAGAAAAAGACACTTTTTTAAGCATCTATTTGCAATTATAATTAAGAGAGCTAAGTTCAAAAGAAATAACTTTAGCTACACTATCTTTAGAATAAATGTAGTCCCCATTAAATAGTCTTATAATATCACTTGTACTTGCTTCATCTAGATTAATATTTGCTTCATAATTAAAGCCATTTAAAGTTGGTGTTAAAGTTGTACTAATTCCTTCTACACTTTTAGTACTATCAACTAATTTTGTATATTTATTTAATATACTTTCATAATCACTTACCGTATCTAATACTTTAGTTGTAATCTTTATTTTATTTAATATATTCTGTTTATCTTTATTAATAAAAGTATAAGCTATTTCATCATTACCCTTAGTACAAATTAAAGTATTATTACTTAAAGTTACATTAGGTATCATATCATCAGTTATTTCTCTAAAAGTTAAATAATAAACGTCCTTACTATAACTAGCATTTATATCATAAGTATAAGTCATATCTTTTGTAATAGCCGTATTTGAAAATTTAATTCTTTGTAACATTTTCTTAGATTCATCAAAAAGTTCAAAATAGTAATTATGATTTATAAAGTAATTACTATCCTTACTATTAGGTGTTACTTTAAATGATATTTTATTATTACTTACAGTAAAGCCAGTAAATTTATAGTCATCAACTGTTATATTTAAATTGTTATCAATCTTAGAATATGTTACTTCTGTATTTTGTTCATCATTATCTGTTGAATTAGTTTTATTATTATTAGGTGCTACTGTTACATCTGGCTTACTAGTAAAATCTTTATACCATTCCGTTATATATGGTAATAAGAAAATACAAGCTAGAAATAAGCCAATTATTAAAACAACTCCTAAAACACCATTATCTTTTTCATCAAGCACTCCAATTGTTGTAGGCATTAATTCTTCATGATTTAAAATAACTTTCTCATTTTTATTCTTTTTATTCTTTTTCATTTAATCACCATTTTCCTAACAATATTATAACAAATGATAAGAAAAAGAAAAAGAACTTTTCTCTAATTTTTAGGTTTAAATATCAAAGCAAATATGAAAGAAAACACCACCGCCGCTACAATAGCCGCACTTGATTTTACTAAAAGTCCACTAAAAAAGCCAATAAAACCAAACTCATGAAAACCACTATAACCCCCTTGATATAATAAGTGACCAAAGTTAGATATTAAAATTGTTGCCCCAGCTCCACCTAAATCAATTAATTTTTGATAAATTCCTAGGAATGATAAACAAGCTCCCAAAACAGTATAAATACTAGTAATATGTCCTGGTGTAAGCTTAGTATTATCAAGCAAAATCTGTGCACTCATACAAAAAAGCCCTGCAATTAAAAACGCATATAAAAATATCATTTTGTCACCTCCAAAGAAATAGCATGTGCAACCGCTGGTATACTCATCTTTTGATTAACGATCGTCGGGTTATGTAAAGAACCCGTACCAATAATTAATATCTTACTATATTTTTTTTCTTTTAAAATTTTATTAAATAAGTAAAGCGGTAAAGCGACAGGTCCACTTGCTCCTGAAAAAGTTTCTTCCTGGCTTTTTAAATATAATTCACATCCACTATCTAAATACTTTTTCATTTTTATATTATAAGCTCTTTTTAAATATTCCTTTAATATAGATGCTCCTACACAACCCAAATCACCTGATAAAATCAAGTCATAATAATCAACATTTCTTTTCATTTCTTCTAAGTGTTTAACAAGTACATGGGCCGCTGCAGGGGCCATAACCGCTCCCATAAAAGAAGCATCTTTAATACCCTTATCTATGACCTCACCCATAGTGTAACTCTCAACTTTAACATTTGTTTTTTCTTTAGATAAGCATGTTGCCACTGCTCCCGTTGCTGTAAAAGTTGTCGTAAGTGGTTTAGGAGCCCCATATTCTATTGGATACCTAAACTGCTTTTCTGCATTTAAATTATGAGAACTAGTAACACATATAGCATAAGCATTTCGTTTATTTTCAATTAACTCACTAGCTACAATTAAAGATTCTACAAACGATGCACAAGCTGAATAAACGCCAAAAAAAGGTATTTTATAATGACTTGCTGCATAACAAGAAACACTTATTTGATTTGATAAATCACCACTTACTAAAACATCAATATCCTTATTTAATAAATGATTCTTTTGTAAAACATTATCAATAACAACTCTTTGCATTTTAATTTCTGCTTGTTCAAAAGTTTTTTCTTTATAATAATAATCATCCATCTCCAAGTCATAGTTCTTAATCGAACCTTTTCTTTCAACAGGACCTGCTACTGAAAACGCATCTTTTATAAAAATATTATTTAATTTTTTACTAGCCATAAATGATCACCCCTAATATCGCAAAGAAAAATCCACCTAAAATACCATACAATAAAACACTTCCAGCTAATTTAAAAAAGCTAGATCCAAGACCAGTAATCATGCCATCTTTTTTATAATCCAATGCCGAAGAGGTTATTGAATGGGCAAAACCTGTAGTAGGCAAAAATAACCCCGCCCCAACTTTACTAACTAAGTTATCAAAAAAACCTAAAGCTGTTAAAAAGCTAGCTATTAAGATCAATAAAACACATAAATAAACATATGCTTCACTAATTTCCATCCCAAACGAGTTAACTAAAATATTCACTACAACCTCACTTGCAAAACCTAAAGAACCACCCACTAAAAAAGAAATAAAAGCTTTTTTAATCTTATTTTCTTTAGGTGTAAATTCTTTAACCATTTTTTGATATTCATCTTTATTCATCGTATCACCCATTTATATAATGGTATTAAATATTTAAAATATACAAAAAAAGATATGCTTATTACATATCAATTTTCTAAAGTAAAGGGATTGTCTATTGAACCATCTCCCCCAGTAACTTTAACATTAGTCTTTAAATAGACTACTGGACTTATAGCGTGTTTATAATAAGCATAGCCTGAATATGCATAACCACTAGTACTAATAGAATAAACATTTGTAGCATAATTAGACGCGGCACCAGGTGTCATGGTTGCTCCTTCTTCACTAACATTAAGCAGCCAGTTACCATTACTACAATCATTATTTGATTTCCATTTATCTAATGTAACTGATTTTAAGCATTTATCTCTACTACTTCCTCCTATGGCATAGCCATAGTCACTTGGATACATTAAACCAACTTTACCAGTCCAGCTAGAAGTTCTTCCGATTGTATCATTACAATAGTTACCACTAGTACAAATTTTACCATTACTTGTGCTTCTTTCTTGTTCATAAAAACTGCTTGTCAAACTACTCAAATTTGTAATAGCACCTGTATTCCATACAGCAGCATCAATCATACTTTTTAATTCATCAGACAACCCATTTTGTTTAAAATCGCACATACTACCACCATCAGAACTAGTACCAACAGTATTATTAGAATAGGTAAAACATAATCCACTTTCTTTATTCCAAAACAAGCTATTATTAACGGTAACTTCAGTATTGTATCGCTCTTTATCTTTATTATTTTCATAGCCAGGATTTAATAGTTTCATTATATCAGCTAAACTCCATTCATTAACACCATAGCCACCATTTACGGCACTCAAACTAGTATCCCATGAATAATTGCCAATTGGAAATTGTCTAATCAATTTAACACGATCACTTTTATTACCATTACCATCATCTACGTCTTTTATAACTCCAATAACCCGCCACAAAATTGGTTCATTATAAGAATGTGCTAGTTCACATGTAGCATTATAATCCATCATGTCCATGTACCCACTAAGTAATTGGTTACATTCCTCCGAATACATTAATTCATTTCCTTGTTTTTCACCATTATAATAAAATTCATACAAATCAAAACCAAGCGTACTATCCCCTATTTTTACGTAATTGCTAGGGTTATCACCAACATATCTTAAATTTTCATAATCATCAGCCATTAAATTTGTTGTATCTGTACTTGCAAGAGTTTTAAGCTCATTTGTAAATGTTTGATAAACACCAACATTCATTTTACTAAAACCTTCATTACCAGTTTTATCACGAACTTTCAAATAAACTGTATATTCACCTATTGCTAAATCTGTAAAAGTGTATATTGGATTCATAGAATAATAATAATGAATGTCATCTAAACTATATTCATATGACACTATTCCACTTTCAGTATCAATAGAAGAACTAGCATCAATAGTTATAGAGTCACTAGTTGACGTTAATTTCATACTAGCAACTGGCTTTTCTGAATCAGCGTATGACACAAATTTAGTTACACAAGTAACTAATCCCGCCTTATCTTTTACCCATATATAATATAAGCCATTTCCGATAATTGTTTCAGTCTTAGTTATCTTAAAACCAGTTATACTCAACCATTCAGTTGGCTCAGAATCATCACGAGTCACTTTATATCCCAAAAGTCCCGATTCATCATCGCTAAAATTCATTGTTAATGTTTTAGAAGAGGTCCAAGTTAATTCATCACTTAAACTCAATGTAATAGTTGGAGCTGTTGTATCAACCTTTGTAACATTTATTGGTTTACTAGTAATATTACCAACTCTATCCTTAACCCAAAAATAAATTGTTCCATTACTAGAAGCTTCATACGTATATTTTTCTTCAGTTATAACATTATCAACACTTGTCCACTCAGTCGGTTCTTCATTTGTAGTTGTAAAGGCATAACCTACTATACCAGTTTCATTATCTTTAACACTAACAGAAATCACACTAGTGGCACCATAATTTTCCTGCTCATTTATCTCATTAATTACTGGTGCAGTTTCATCAACATGACTTACCTCAACGTCTTTATGACTAATATTACCTAAAACATCTTTAGCATATACATAATATTTTTTATTACTTGTAACGTCTTTTGCTATAGTTGTACTTTTTCCAGTAATGCTTGTCCATTCGCTAGGGTCTGTTTCAGTCTCTGTTAAAGCATATCCAGCTAACCCAGATTTCTCATCTTCTAAAGTAATACTTATCGTATTAGTTTTATCCCATTCCAAAGTTGTTTTAGCAGTAATACTAGGTCCAGTTTTATCTAAGAATAAATCTAGTGTTTTACTTTTAGTATTACCAACGTCATCTTTAAAATAAATGATATTATCTTTTTCTTCAGTATATGTTTTAGTTATTGTTACTGTTTTACTTGGATTATCTACTGGTGTATAGATAATATTATCAAAACTATAACGTGCTATATTATATTTTTCACTTGTAGCTGTTATAGTAAGTGTTTCATCTGTATTTACATAATCATTTCTATTAGAGGTATATGTAATATCGATATCACTTTCTTCGCCTATTATTTTTTCAAGTATTAATCTTACATTTATAGTACCACTAAAACTTTTACCTTGCTCTGCATCTTGATTATCTTTATTTAAATACTCATATACTAAATAAAATGTTGTTTCGGGAAAATTAGTATTATCAAAGTCAGCTTGATACAAAATGATTGGATCTTTTGTTTCTAAAGCTCTTGGTCCATAGACTAACTCTGGTGTTCCTACTGCTTGTAACTTATCCTCTTTATAATACATTTTGGTATCATCATCACCTGTAATTGTACTTTCACCTTCTGTTACTTTAACATAATTTTTATCAGGTTCAGTAGTCTTATATAAACTTATCAAAACGTCTTCATTAAATGCTTCATCAATAATTCCTTCTAAGTCTATTTCATAAATGCCTTTTCCATTATCACTATTTTTAGATACTTTAAAAGTCTGAATTCCTATTTCACCAGGTAAGGAATCACCACTTTCATAAACCTTAGTACCTTCCCACTTAATACTTCCTAATTCTTCCGTAGTTATTTCTGTTATTTCATCATTACCTTTATTACTTGTGGTCGCTGCAAAATAGGCATATGAAGCACCTATTACACTAACAGCCAATAAAAATACTATTACTATCAACAATGTCCTTTTCCTATTCATATTTAGCCTCTTTCCTACTATAAAATAGTACCATGAAACTACGAAAAAAGAAAGACTAATCAATCTTTCTCTATAAAAGAAGAATAGTAATTGTATTATTTTATATCTACACAAACAGCGTATTTTCTTATAAATTATTTATCAAGTAACCACTCTAAGACATTCCTAATTTTTATGCCATCTTCATTAGAAACAGGTATCTTATCTAAAGTTAATATTATTTTTTCATAATTATCACTTATTTTCTTTAATGGTCGTAATTCTCGATCTAATATTCTTGTATCGTTTGTATCTGTTCCTTTTAAAGTTTCAGCTACTTGAACATACATTTTTCCATTTTTATTTATAGCAACAAAGTCTACCTCGTATTCATCAATTTTTCCTATATATACCTCAAAATTTCTTCTTAAAAGTTCAAAATATACAACATTTTCTAGTATATGACCAAAATCCCCAATTTTTCTCCCAAGCATAAAATATCTAAAGCCTAAATCTGAAACATAATATTTCCCTTGTGTCTTTAAATATTCTTTTCCTTTTATATCATACCTTGAAGCCTTATACAAAAAGAAACTTTCTACAAATCCTTCTAAGTATCTTTCAACTGTTCTTACATTTATATCTTTACCATCACTCACCATCGTATTTGCTATATTATTTGTTGATAAAAGATTACCAATATTATCCATAGCAAAATTGGCAACATTTCTAAGTAATGTTTCATCTTGTATCTTTTTTCTTGACATAACATCTTTTATTATTATGTCATTATATATACTGCCTAAATACATACTTACATCATCTTCAGTATCTAATGCAGTAGTGTAAGGTAACGATCCCACAGAAATATATTTTTGATATAAATCATCATTATTTAGTTCCTTATAAGCTTCTTTATATTCTTTAAAAGATAATGGTAACATTTTTATTTCTATATATCTACCCGATAAAAGTGTTGCAAGCTCACTTGATAAAAGATTCGCATTCGAACCAGTTATATACAAATCAACATTTTTCTTTATATATAAACTATCAACTGCTTTTTGAAACATATCCACTTTTTGCACCTCATCTATAAATATATAATATTTTTTATTATTCTTTAATTGCTCATTTATATATTTATATAATGTCATATAGTCAACAACAAAATTATACTCTAAATCTTCTAAATTAATACTTATTATTTGGCTTTCTTCTACACCATTTTCTTTTAAATATTCTTGAAACATTTCAAGTAAAGTAGATTTACCGCATCTTCTTATTCCAGTAACAACTTTTATTAATTGCTTATCTTTGAATCTTTTTAACACATTCAAATATTCATCTCTAGCTATCACATAATCGCCTCCTACTAGTTCTTATATATTATAATTGATATTAACGTAAAAGTAAAGTTTTTGTAGTCTAGTACAAAAACTTATGTAATTTAGAACTTTTTTGTATTGACTTAAATTTATCTTTTATGTAAAAAAGAAAGCTTATTTCATCTTTCTTTTCATGTTATCCATCATGTCACTTGCACCATCCATGGCTTTATTAAGCATCTTATCAGCAGTTTGTTTAGTTTTAGGATTTGTTAAGCAATAAGCCATAACACCCATGCCACAAGACACGCCAACACAAGCTCCAATCATCATGTTTTTCATTTTATCACCTCATGTTTAGTTTATCTTTTTTTAGTAAAAGTATACATAAGACTTTCTTTTAAAGAAGTTTTTCTATTAGTTGAATAATCATTTAAAATAGCCATTCTAAAAGCTTGTTCTTCACCTATTATAATGAGTGACTTTTTAGCTCTCGAAACACCAGTATATATAAGTTTATTATAAAGCATTTTATAATAATTTTTACTTATTGGTAATATTACATGTAAAAACTCACTACCCTGACTTTTATGTATTGTAATTGCATAAGCATGTTTAATACTAACTAAATCTTCTTTACCATAGATAACTCTATTACCATCAAAATTAATAGTCATTTCTAAATGCTTCTTAGGAAAATTCTTTTCTTCTATACTTTCAATATACCCAATATCGCCATTATAAACATTACAATCCGGATTATTAACTAACTGTAATACTTTATCATTTTCTCTATATATAACATCATAATAAACAAATTCTTTTTTTTCTTCATCATGAGGATTAAATATATCTTGTAATAAAACATTTAAATTATCTATCCCATTTTCCCCTTTATACATTGGGGCAAGTATTTGCACATCATCAGCTTTAAGTCCCTTATCAATACTCTTATGAATAATCTGTTTTAACATTTCTTTTAAATTTCTTGATTCACAAGGAATAAAATTATAATCATCTTTCTTTAAATCAAAATCTGCCCCTATTTCATGTTCTTTTATTTCCTTAGCAAGTATTGGTATATAAGAATTATCACTTTGTCTATAAATAGTTTCTAAAGAAGTAAATGGAAATAACTTAGAACTAACTAAATCATTTAAAACTAACCCTGCCCCTACACTTGGTAATTGAAATGTATCCCCTACAAAAACAATCTGAGCCTTTTCTTCGATTCCTTTAAGTAACGACACAAATAAATATTCATCAATCATACTAGTTTCATCAACAATAATAAGTTTATGTCTATTTTTATTATTCTCATTAATAGCAAAATCATTAGTGTCTTTATTCCATTTTAGATACCTATGAATTGTACTAGCTGGTAAATTAGTACTAACGGAAAGTTTTTTAGCTGCCCTTCCAGTCGGAGCCAAAAGAGCAATTGAGGTAATTGTATCTATTGGGCTTAATTTATATATATCAATATAAAGTTTTGTTATAGCATTAACAATTGTTGTTTTACCAGTTCCAGGTCCTCCCGAAATAATACTAACTGGATTTTCTAAAGCTTTTAAAATAGCTTCTTTTTGATCGTTATTATACTTGACCCCTAATATACTTTGTAATTCTTTTATTTTACTTTCAAAATTTCTAATCTCTTTTTTAGGATAACTCATCATTCTCTTTAAAATATGTGCTATATCAAATTCCATATCATAATATTTAGAAAGATAGATTGCATCATCAATAATTGTAACCCTTTCACTTTCTTTTAAAATATCTAAAACTTTATCTAAATCTTCTAAAGAAATAAAAATATGAAACTCACTTTTAAGTCCTGATAATAACTCTTCTTTTGTATAATAAACGTCCCCATTCTTACCACTTATTCGTTCCATCGTTTCTACTAAACACTCTTTTTGTCTTATCATATCTAATTCATCATGATTGCTTTTAAAAATGCGATCTAATTTATCAAATGGCACAAACTCTTTAAAATAATAAATATCTTCTTCTAAATAAACGGCTACTTTATCTTGATAATTTTTAACAAGTCTGGTTGCTTCTGGTATTGTAAATCCAAGGGCTTTTAATCTTACTAATATATCATCAACAGCACTATAGCTTAAAACACTTTCATATATTGCTTTTGCTTTCTTTTCAGTCATATTTGGCACTAATAATAAATTACTCATATCTTCTTTAATTAAATCTAATGCTTTATCTCCTAGTGTTTCTACTATATTTTGAGCTGTCTTCTCACCACATCCTTTTATTAAAGGACTTGCTAAAAATTCAGCTATTGCATCCGTTCCTTCAGGCATTACTTTTTCATATTCTTTAAATTGAAATTGCATACCATATCTATCGTGCCTTACATATTCACCAGTTAAAATATATGTATCTTCTGTATTTGGATCAATTAATAAGCCTGTTATAACAACAACTTTATTTTTAATTTCACTTAAATTATTAGATGCTTCCTTTACTTTAAAAGTACCTACAAAAAAACCTGACTCTCCACTAAAAATAACTTGTCTTATATTGCCTTTAATAGTTTCCATTAAATCCACTCCATTCATACACATACATTTGTTTTTTATTAATGCTTTTAAAAATGCCCTAAGGCATTATTTCTTATAACCAAGTAAATATAACCGGTATACTAAATCATCATAATAAAGATTTATATTAACGTCATTTACAGATTTAGCTTTAGCTACATTTTGCCATAAAGCATACAATTCTTGATACTCATAAGTCTTCTTTGCTTTTTCTTCTTCATTCTTAGTATTAATAATCTTTCCATAATAATCATTTAAAGATGTAATAATAAACGAATCAAGCATTTTATAAGATACACGCCCAATCTTCGTTATGAAAATTTCTTTATTTCTTATAAAAGGTCTCTTAAAATTATCTTTAAAATTAACAAGTGGATTATAAGAGATCATCCCAATATTTTTATCATCCATTATTAAATTCATCTTTTTAAGTTCACTAGTTCCAAACATTCTTTATCGCCCCATTTTTATCCCAATAAAATTATATCAAAAATAATATTAATAATCTAGAACTTTTCTACTTCTCCTAAAACATAGCCATCTTTTATATCTTTAATTAAAACATTAACCAAAGTATTATCTAAAACATTATCTAAAACTTTCACTTTAATATAATTAGACGTTAAACCAGTATTATCTTTTTCAATTAAAACTTGTAAAGTTTTACCTTGAAATTTCTTTAAATAAGCTTGTTCTAATTCACCTGACTTTTCAATAAGTCTTTTACTTCTTTCATGTTTAATATTTTTAGGTACTTGTCCTTCCATTCGACTAGCAAGTGTTCCTTCTCTTTTAGAATATGGAAAAACATGGACTTTGCTAAAGTTTATCTTAGTAACATTTTCTAAAGTTTTTAAAAAAAGTTCTTCACTTTCCATCGGATGCCCTACAATCACATCAGTAGTAATTGAAATATCCGGTCTAATTTCTCTTATTTTATTTATCTTAGCTATAAATTCATCAATGTTATACTTACGTCGCATGAGACTCAAAATCTCATCACTACCTGCTTGTAAAGGCACATGTAAATGATTACATATTTTCTCATTTTCTTTAAGTTCATTTAAGAATTTATCATTTAACTCAGTTATTTCAATTGAAGATATTCTAATTCTTTCTAAACCATCTATTTTACTCATCTCGTGGATTAAATCAGTTAAATCATGGTCTGTTCCCACTCCATAGGAGCCTGTATGAATACCAGTCAAAACTATTTCTTTATGGCCATTTTTAACAAGCATTTTTGCTTCTTCTAAAGCTGTTTCAAAATTCTTACTCCTAATACTACCCCTTACAAAAGGAATTACACAATAAGAACAGAAATTATCACACCCATCTTGAATTTTAATATACGCTCTTGTATGCGTTTTAAATTCACTAACCTCCATATCTTCAAATTCTAATTTTCTAGTATTTTCAAAAATAGTGACTTTTTTTTGACTATCTAAGTACTCTTTAATTAACGTTACAATCTTACTTTTATTAGTATTACCAATTAAAATATCAATTCCCATATTAGTATAATCATCTTTCAAATGCAAAGTCGAACAACCAGCAACAACAATTATAGCACCAGGATGCAACCATTTAAAATGTCTTACCATCTTTCTAGACTTTTGATCAGCAATATTTGTCACACTGCAAGTATTTATAATAACAATATCTGGATTTTCTTCATCATACAAAAAATTTTCTTTTAACAATTTTTCCTTCATAACCTCTGATTCATAGGCATTAACTTTACAGCCTAAAGTATATATTTGAAATTTCATATAGTTCCTCCTCATAAAAAAATGGTACGAGTATTGTACCATATATATTTAAAACTATCAATTTAATAACTGTTCTAATTGTTTTAAAGCTTTTAAAAAAGCTTCTTCTTTTTCATAAGAAAATAATTTAAATTCTTTTGTTTCACTTACATCATTACTATCAACCTCAAACTTAGGTTCTTTTTGGGTAAGACCTGCTAGTAAATCAGTTGAATCATTAATTTTCTTAGGCAATTCCATTGGCGCAACTTGGATTTGTTTTACCGGTATAACATCATCAACCATTTCCTCTTTAGCATAACTTATTTCACTATTAGCACTTTTCACTAACTCATCATAACTTATAATAGCCTTTTGTTCTTGCTCCTCTTCATACTTTGTTAAATCAGCAATTGGTGTTGGATTTTCATCAATCTTATTAACAATATCAAGTAAATCAATCTCGCCATCATTACTTTCTTTCTTTGGCTCTTCTTCCATTTCTTCATCACGTTCATTATTTAAAACATAAATCAAAGAAACAATCAAACAAATAAGCATTACTACGCCAAAAAATAAAATATAATCTATCAAATTTAAACTTGTTAATATAACCCAAATATCTTTAAAAATTTTCATATAACCACCTATATTCAGTTTACAAAATCTAATATAAAGTGTCAATCAAGATTTATTTATTTACATTTTACTGTACACTAATTGACACCAAACAAAACTTTATAAATATCTTTATATTCTTTAACTAATACTATTTTAATATTATCTCTTATCTCTTTTGGTACTTGTTTTAGGTCTATTTCATTATCCTTTGGAATAAAAACCGTTTTTATTTTATGATTGTATGCACTAATAACTTTTTCTTTAATACCACCAACAGGTAATATTTCTCCCCGTAAAGTCATTTCTCCAGTCATTGCCACGTCAAGTGGTACTTTATGATTAGTAAATAAACTAATTAAACAAGTCGTAATAGCTACTCCCGCACTAGGGCCATTCTTAGGAACTGAACCATCTAATACATGAATATGTACATCTTTCTTAAGAAAATAATTTTCATTAATCTGATAATCACGAGCATTAGCCCTTAAATAACTCATAACAACACTTAAAGACTCTTTCATTATATCTCCTAAAAGACCCGTCATTACAACATTACCTTTGCCATCATACATAATTGCCTCAATTGGTAATACAATACCTCCAATACCTGTAACTGCAAGTCCATTTGTAAGCCCAGAGGTATATAGTCTTGGAAAAATATCATTCGTTATATTTGTATCATCTAAATATTTCTTTATATCTTTCTTTTCTAAAGTAATATTTAAATTCTTTTTATTCTTAACAAATTCCATAATAACTTTTCTAAGTATTGTTTCCAATTTTCTTTTTAAATCTCTTACTCCAGCTTCCTTAGTATAAGAAAGAATTATTGTTTCTATCGCTTCATCAGTAAATTTTATTTCTTCCATAGTCAAATGATAATCTAAATAAATATGTGGTAATAAATAATTTTTAGCTAATGCCACTTTTTCTAAAGTTGTATAACTAGAAAGTTCAATAATTTCTAATCTATCCCTTAATTCAATAGGAATATCTTGAATATAATTAGCTGTTAAAATAAAAAGCGTATGACTTAAATCAAATGGTTCTTCTAAATAAGCATCCGTAAATATTTGATTCAAATTCGGATCTAACACATCGAGTAACACACTTGCTGGATCTCCTTTGTTTTCGTGCCCCATTTTATCAACCTCATCAAAAAGTATTACTGGGTTTTTACTGCCACACTTTTGTATTGCACTTATTATTTTACCTGGTGCCGATCCTAAATACGTTCTTCTATGCCCCAATAACTCAGCTGTATCTGATAAACCACCCAAACTAATCTTATAAAAATCTCTATGTAAACTTTTAGCAATTGAAGAAGCAATTGTACTTTTACCAACTCCCGGTGGCCCCACCAAACATATAATAGGGCTATTAAGCATTGGATTCCTTTGTTTCATCGCTGCATATTCTAAAACTCTTTTCTTAACTTCTTTTAAACCATAATGTGTTTTATCCAATATATTTTTTACATAATTTAAAGCTGTTGCCTCTATTTTTTCTTCATTCCAAGGCAAAGAAAAGAAAAGTTCTAAATAATTTCTAATAGTCGAAAAATCTGGACTCATTTCATTTGTAAATTCATACTTAGTAATCTCTTTTAAAATTTTATCTTTTGTCTTAGCATTCAAAGACATATTTTCAAGTTGTTCTCGGTAATTTAAAGCTTCTTTATTTTTCTTATCATCATCACCAAGTTCTTTTTGAATCTCTCTTAATTTCTCTCTTAAAACAAATTCTTTCTGTGTTTTCTCAAGTTCTTTTTGAACTGAAACACTAATCTTTTGATCAAGCTTTAAAACTTGCAATTCTACTGCAAAATCATTTACTAAATTATTAGCTCTTACAGATGGACTAAGTTCTTCTACATATCCAAGTTTTCTTTCCAAGGTCATTGGCAAAAAGAAAGACAAACGATCAGTTATTTCATTTAAAGACATACTTTCTTTAATTTCACCTAAAATAGAATTATCTGTTGTAACTGAAGTCTTTACATACTGTTTTAAAAGTTTAATAAGCTCTCTTTTGTAGGAAAGTTCCACTGCATTATCCATCTCTTTAACTTGAGGACTCAAATAATCACAATATAAAATATCAGAATAATCTTGATCATTGTAATAACGATTTACTTTTACCCTTCTTTCTCCAAGAATAGTAATTCGTTCATGATTATCACCAAGAGCAATTCTTTTCTTTATAATTCCTATAACCGCAATTAAGGGTAAATCACTAACTAATGGTGCTTCCTCTAAAGTATCTTTGGGTGAAACTATTACTAGTTTATTATTATATTCTTTTTCACTTAATTCAATAATCGAGTGTGACAAGGGGTTATTAAGTTCTAATTTTACTTCTTGATTAGGTAAAAGAATAAAATCTTTTAACATCATAACAGGTAACTTTTTAGCCATAAGCCCCACTCCCCTAAACATTAAAATTTATTATAATTGTTTTTGCTCTGTATTTCAACCAAAACCAATAAAAAAAGGAAAAAAAATCCTCTATTAAAAGAGAATTCTTTATAATAAATAATCTGATTATAAATAACATTTTAAATCATCAACTATCTTATAAACCATAGTCATTGGATTACTTTCTGATGGTTTAAGATTATCATTTTTACCTACCATTTTTTTTGCATTTTCTAAAGCTACCCCTAACCTGTCACAATTAGAAACTTTTTCAAATATTTCTTTATCATTTTTTCTGTATAATCCCAAATTATTTTTTTGAAATTCTTTATTTAAATAATCAAAAACAGCATCTTTAGTAATATAATTAGTTACCTTTCTAAAATGTAAAAGAAGCCATAATTCAAAATTAGGATTTGACCATAAAACATTATAACAACAATTCCTGGACGCATCATTAAATTGTTCATCATTATAATCATCTTTATCAAAAACCACCCATACTTTTTCGTATTGTTTATTAGAATAATTAACAAATTTCTCAGTATAGGCTACTAAAGCAAGTGTATTTCTGCCTGTCCCCTTAACATCTATATTAGGAATTACTACATCAATTTTTTCACCATAGCATGCATTAATTCTCTTTTTTAACCCCTCAAAATAATTAGGTTCAGTTTGTTTTCCTTCACATACAATCAAATAATTAGCTGGCCTAAGTTTTTTAGAATTAAGTTGTCTTTTTCTAGTGTATTCTTTATTTCGCATTAATCTGAAACTCCTTTAAAATAGGAATAGCTCCATATCTTCCAGTTAAATAGTCTTTATTATAAGTTGCATCATTTCTAATTTTTTTAGCATTACCATTTTCATCTTCTATTTCATAATCTGATAACGAATACAAGACTGATACTCCATACATATCCTTTTCTACAAACCAAATTTCATCTCTTCTAAATATATCTTTATTCAAATTAACCGTATCATGAGTAGAATAAATTAACTGGCCATTACCAACGTTCTTATCACTATTATGAAATAAATTAATAATATATTTTGTTAATAAAGGATGTAATTTAGCATCTAATTCATCAACAAATAAAACCGCGCCATTTCTTAAAGAATCCATTAAGAAGTCAAACAAATGTAGCATTTTTAAAGTTCCATTCGATTCAAGCTCTAATGGCAATGCTGTTTTAGTATTATTCTCACCACGATGCACTAATTCTATCTTTACAATACCATTAGTGTTTTTTAACTCTGAAATTGATTTAGGCGTCGTATTAATAGAATCAATTGTCGCATCAAAAGTTTTAATAAAAGTTAATAATTCCTTTTTATACTTATTATCTTCTAATATATTAGCCGATATCTTACTATTCAGACTATTTTCTATACTAGGATTACCTAAATTCAAATAATAAGCATTTATAAACCATTCATAAACATTTTTAAAATCTTCATTCTTATTGTCTATTCTAAAATAAGCACTTAAAAATAATGATTTTTCATTTATATTTACATATGGTAACAATTTATTTTTCTCACCCTTCAACTTAATATCATTATCTTTTCTATCAAAAATTGTATAAAATTTATTGATTTTTTTTTCATACAACCATTCTGAAACAATAATGTCATTAACAATTTCAAAACCATATTTATAAATTTTATTATTTTTAGCCAAAATCTCTACCTCAAAACTGATTGGCTTATTATTTATCATAAAAGTATAAACATCTTCATCATTACCCAAAAGATTAATTTTTGAGTCATCACTAATTAAAACTTTCTTTTTCATATAATAGAACGCTTCTAACACATTTGTTTTACCACTGGCATTTGCACCATATATAGCACTAACCTTCAAAAAATCTCCATTACTAGTTTTAAGAACATTATAATCATGTTCTTTTAAAGATGTGGCTTCCATATCCAAACAATTTTCATTTTTAAAAGATTTAAAATTTGCAAAACTAAATCTAATAAGCATAACGATCGCCTCCATTACTGGTATTATATGCTATTTTAAATATTTTATCAACATTTTTGAGAAATTTTCTCATAAAGTGTTTACTTTTGCCTAATTGTTTCAAATAATAACATATAATATTCCAAACTTTTTAAAAATTATAGTTAATCAAAAATAATTTTGTCAGTTTCTGTGTAATTATCACCACGTTAAGGCAAATGAAGAACAAGTTTATTTCTTAAGTATTGTAGCCAAATTATCTGCTAGAACATTCTTTTATCATATAAATCAATCATTTCTAAGAGAGTAAATATTCTCTACTTATATATATACAAGGAACTATATCGCTTTTCTTTTTAACGCAACCTAAAAATATAGAAATATTTAAAGAAAAAACAAGCTTTAAACTTGTCTTCTTATTAATATAATTCATTTAAAATTAATTTTTTATATCTATCAATCAGTAATTATAAAAGCATAAGGTATTTTATAAAAAATTTTACATCATCTTTTTTACCAAAAAAGATTCCCTCAATAGAAACCTTTTAATTAAGCATTAACTTTCTTTAAGAAATCTAATGTTTTACGCATTTTAGAATCATATTTTAATACGTCCATACCACCAAATGCTTCTAATAATTCATCTTTAGTAATACCATAATTTGTAGCCATTTCTTCAGCATCTTTCATAGCGTCTTCTTCAGTTACTTCGATTTTTTCTTCTTCAGCAACAGCTTCTAACAAATAACGATATTTAATTCTTTTAGTAGCCTCTGGTTCCATATTCTTATGGAAATCTTCATGAGTCATACCAGAGAAATTCATATATTGTTCAATTGTTAAGCCTTGCATTTTAAGTTGACTTTCGAATTGTTCCATCATACGATGAACCTCATCATCAATAATTTCTTCTGGAATTTCAACTTCCATATTTTCAGATGCTGTTTTTAAAACCTCTTCAATAAAACGATCGTCTCTATCTGCTTCTTTACGTTCACTTATAACTTTTTCAACTTCACTTTTAAGTTCAGCTTCATTAGTTACTTTATCGTATCCTAAATCTTTAAAGAAATCTTCATCAATATCAGGTAAAATTCTTGATTTAATTTCATTTAATGTAACATGGAATACTACTTCTTTTCCTTTTAAGTCATCAACATAATCATCAGGGAATTTTAAATGTAAATCTTTTTCTTCCCCAACACTCATACCAACAACGCCTTCTTCAAAGCCTGGAATAAATGTATGTGATCCTATTTCAAGTGGATAGTTTTCACCAGTACCACCATCTAAAGCTTTACCATCAACAGTACCAGCAAAATTAATTATAGCAGTATCACCATCTTCAACTTTTCCATCTTCTTTAACACGAATCTCAGCAAATTGTTCTCTTAAATGTTTAATTTCATCTTCGATTTCTTCTTTACTTACTTTGATATCTTCTTTTTTAATTTTTAAATCTTTATATTTACCTAGTTTAACTTCTGGTTTACCAATAAAAGTAAATTCAAAAGTTACACCATTCTCATCAATAGCAGTTACATCAACACTTGGTTGAACTGCAGGTGTAATATCATTTTTCTCTAATGCTTTATGATATGCATCATCAACTACATACTCATAAGCATCCATATATAAAGATTCAATACCAAATCTTTCTAAATAAATATTTTTAGGTACTTTGCCCTTTCTAAAACCATCAATTTTAACAGTTTTGCTTTTCTTTGTAAATGCTTTATCTAAAGCATTAGTCCATTCTTTTCCTTCAATTTTAATAGTTATTTTCTTCTCATTTTTAGCCATACAAAATAACTCCTTTCATTTACGTTTAATATTGTACCTTAAAATACTATTATTTGCAAATTCTTTTGCTTAATTTAGTTAAAAATTATAAACTTAATTCAAATGGTGATTCACTTGTCCCTTCTCCTCCTGATATTCTCACATTCGATGTCAGATAAACAACGGGACGGACGCCAAAGATTCTGGACGCATCGCTGCCACCTACGCTCCCGGTTTCGTCAACAATGCCCACAATGGTCGCAGCGAGAGAGGTCGCACCCGGCAATATTGTCCATTGATGATCATTGTTAAATAAATCGTTAAATAACCAGTCATTATATTGGCAGTCATTTGCACTACTGTCACTCCAATTGTATAGTTCTTTATTTAAACATGCTGCTCGGTCTGTTGTACTTCCTCCACTTGTTGCATACCCATAATCACTTGGATACATTAAGCCTACTTTGCCGGTCCATGTCGTTGTTCGTTCTACTGTGTCATTACACATAGTTCCACTTGAACATATCTTGCCAGTATTACTGCTTCTTTCATATGCATAGAAATGTTTTGTTAATCCTCCACTTGCACTTGTACCGTCATTTGTTCCGTTACTACCCGTGTTCCATACGGCATCACTTATTAATGTTTTTAATTTGTCCTTTATGCCTATACTTGTGAAATTACAACTTGTTGTTGTATTCTTTTCACCATTATAACATGTTCCTGATTGGTTATTCCAGTATAATGATCCACCCACTGATTCACTTTCATAACCTGGATTTAGTAGTTTCATTAGGTCTGCTTGGCTCCATTCATTGACGCCATATCCTTCGTTTACAGAACGTTCACTTGTGTCCCATGCAAAATTGCCTATACTTTCATTTCTGATTAATTTTACTCGGTCACTCTTATTCCCTGTGCCATCGTCTATGTCTTTCATGACTCCTATAATTTGCCATATATCGCCATCAATGTTTACATAATTATTTGGATTATATCCAATATATCTTGTGTTACCATAATCATCTGTGGCTAAGTTTGTTGTATCTGTTTTAGCTTGAGATAGAATACTACATGCTAATATTTCATCATCTAGTTCACATTGATCACTTTTTTCAAGTATTAATTTAACACTTATTTCTCCACTAAAGTTTTTGCCTTGTTGGGCATCTTGAGCAGTGTCAGCATTTTTATAATGATATACTAAATAATATGTTGTTTTTTGTAGTGTACTATTATCAAAATCTGCTTGTTCTAATATAATTGGATTTTTATTTTTTAATGCTTTTGGTCCATAGACTTTCTTTGGGCTGCCATTTATTGTTAACGTATCTTCTTTGTAGTAATGTACTTTATTATCAGCACCAGCATCTGTTGCGCTATTACCTTGAGTAATTGTTACATTATCAGTAGTTGGATTAGTTGACTTATAAAGACTTATTTCTACGTCATCGTTAAATACTGAATCTATGATTCCTTTTAAATCTATTTCATAGATGCCTTTTCCGGTTGTACTATTTTTTTCAATTGTGAATGTTTGAATACCCATTTCACCTGGTAGCAGACCAGAACTTTCAAATACTTTTGTGCCTTGCCACTTAATATCACCTAAGTTTTCCGTTACAATATTTAAGTTCTTATCATTACCTGTTGTTTTATTTACTGTAGCAAAATAAGCATAAGAAGCCCCTAGTGCTCCAACTAGCACTAGCAATAAAATTGCTACAGATATTATAATTGTTTTCTTACCATTCATAATCAATACCTCTATTCTAATATATGTAATCATTATAACCCCCCCCCCGAAACAATTGTCAAGAAAAAAATTGTAGAATGACGAATTATTTTACATAGATAAGGCATAAAAAAAAGAATAAATTATCTCATCTATTCTTTATTTTCTTCATTTAATTTAACTAGAACTTCACGTGGTTTAGAACCATTTTGCGGGCCAATAATACCACGTTCGGAACTTAAACACTTTTGAAAATAAAAAATCTAACTAACGCTCATAAAACTGGACTTTTTTTGTCAAATTTGCAAT